>DASVCN010000039.1:0-95000 GCA_036381595.1 Trueperaceae bacterium
ACAGTGCCCCTATCGTAAGCCTCACCACAGTAGGCCGATTTGTATCGTGCCTCGCGATATCGGCTGGTTGTGGACGTTCAGGAAGGAGGTAGAGCAATGAAACGTGCGACAAACGCACACCGTCTTGTATTCATTCTGATCCTTGTAGCTCTCACCTCGCTCGCGTTCGCGGCACCACCGGAGTGGGCCCAGGGGGAACCGCCGCCCTTCAACGAGGAGGATTGCGTCTTCGAGAATGGGCGGACGATCTGCAGAACCGTACTGCACACCGGTGTGGCCGAGCTACTCACTATTAACTCCGGGGGTCGAGATGGATTGTGTGACGACGGCAGTCTGAGGGTCGTCCGCATGGAGACTTGGGGTGTTCCGACTACGATGCGGGAGGTAACCTACGTCGGATCGTCCCATGTGGAAGAGTCTTCAATCGAGGTGACTACTTGGGTCAAGGAAGACCGCAGGGTGACCGACTGCCTGGCACAGGCAAGTTTGTTCTAGTCGGCGTCCCTTAATAGCACCCCTGCAAAAGAAGCCCGTCGCCCGACGGGCTTTCTCCTTGTACCTCCTCGCGCGTGTCCTGGAGCAATGCGCCCCCAACCGGGGATCGTAGAAGAGTATTAGGGACGCAGTCCTCCCGGTTGACTCCCAACGCCGGATCCGCGCTTTCCAACTCTAGGAAGGACACTAGACCACGCTTCAGCTCCTGCCATACGGTACCCCCAGAACCAATAGATTGCGGGTCGAACGACGACGACCGGCTTCCGTCGCTCTGATTGCCACGACCAGACAGAATGCAGGTCCCGTATCTGATCGGGCTAGCTACTTCGGTCGGAGGTAGGAACCCGGGCGATTAGATGTGTTTCTACGATCCGCCACTACAGCAACCAGAATCGCTTATAAGCACGAGAGAGCAGTAGTGGCCGGGTATCGACCCCGGCCACTCGCCCATCCCCCGCTTAAGGAGGCTTATACGTGCCTATCGCCTCTCGTACGAGAGCACCTTGAACAGAGGTATGCCAGCGCTATCAACGTACTGCATTATGTCCGGTTTGTTATGACCAGTGTTTACGTAAATCACCTCCGCATTCTGGCCGGCATTACAATCAATGCTGTCCCCAGCGCTCGTCGTGCAGAACTTGTTCGCGACCACCGATCCGAGAATCTTGTTACCCTTGATGATTCTGAACGTATCGCCCGCGTAGACCGGGGCCATTACATTTGCTGCTCGCTGGTAGACTTCTCCCTCGGCAACCAGACCGAGGACGTGGTCTGGGAATAGCCGCTTCTTACCTGTAATGTCGATCTCGTCGTCGCTGGTCAGGAAGTTTTGATTGATATCGATACCTCCACCGGCACCGCTACCGTTGGCCTCGACTACGAACGAAGCGTTCCAGTCCTCCACATCGGCTTCCGTTGGACCGTTCAACGTCTTGGCGACATATTCCACCGGCCAGTCGAACTTGACGTCGTAACCGTGTAGGCTGACCGTTCCGTAAACCTGGAAACTAGCTGAACTCCAACCGTTCGACGTCGTATACCTGAAGCCCTGCAAAACTCCGTTCGCATCCGTATAAGTGCAGTCAACCGCACTATTGCTGAAGACCAGGAGCGGATCGGAAAGGAAGTCCTCGCACTCATCCGAAACACCGTCTTGCGCGCCGGTACTTCCGAATAGCGGATACCCTGCGCCGGTCGATGCAACATGAGCCACAACGAGCCCGTTCTTCAGGCCCGATTGAAAGATACAGTCGCTCCAGGTGGCCTCCGTACAGCCGGACTCTTCAGCAGGCTCGTCCCCAAGCAGTGGGAACTTCGGAGCACCTCCTTCGGAGAGGTCTAATGTGAAACGACCGATTTCGGAACAGATCCCTTTGTTTTCCACGCACTGCAATAGCGTATCTGTGACCTTCAGATCCTCCTGGCTGTCTCCAATGTAAACGCCTAGGAGCCAGTTTGAGGGGTCACCGAGCTTGACTGAACCGTTAAGCTCAACTTGGCCGTTATCGACTCGCAAAGACGCGCACAAATTGTCCGCTACCCGATTCCCATCCGAGACCCGATACCGCATCGCTTCGTAATTCCCATTGGTCAGGTCGTACTCGTTGAGCATGGAAAAATTGCCATTGGCCCCAATTACGGTGTTGTTGGGATTATTCTCGTCCCCAACCACGTAAACCCCACCTCGTATAGTGACCCCGCCGTTCAGATACTGATTCGTCTGCCCCTGTCCCGTGAAAATCGCGTTCTCCAGCACACCGGTGTTTTCGACCAGAAGAGTACTTCTAACCGTGGCTCTTGCGCCGTTCGACCTTCCTTTGGACTCGATAGTGAACATGTTCTTGTTACCGGAGTCCCGGTGAATCGTAACGACATAAGAGCCCACCTCCTCACCGCTGGAATTCTTGACCCACTCTTCTGCGAACGTGATCTCGCCGCCACTCCAGAGGTACTCCTCACTCCCGTCTCGATCGATGTCCATGCCCGTTCCCATTCGGTCGAAGCACGCAGTCCGCTCGGGATTCTGAGTCCCCGAGATCGTTTCGAGAAAGCGGAAGTATTGGAACAGGATCGTCTTGTACTTCTGCAATCCGGCCTGGGCAGCGTAGTGTGCCTGGAGTGAACTCGCGTCGTTTCTCGCGATGTTCAGTTCCATCCGAGTTACCAACGCTCCACCGGTTGCCAAGAGCCCCACGACAACCATGATCAGCAACGCAGTGATGATAGCTATGCCCTTGTCAGATCTCATCGTAGTCCCCTACCTGTCCTTGAAGTTCGGCATCAGAACTTCCTGTTGAAGAGCGAAACAGCGGAAGTCAGCCGGGCATGTAACGGAAAGTCCCGAAACAGTCGTAAATGTCGCTGGACCTGGGCCATCTAGCCTGTCATTGGAACGGGCAACGACTGACACGATTGCTGAGCGAAGGTAACCGATCCCAACGGGGCAAATCGCTTCGTCGGGATAACTCGACATCAGATCACCGTCACTGCACTTGTAAGCGATATCTAGCGCTACTATGTTCGGCGCGAGAGGACTGTACGCTGCGGAATCTGCGGTGGGATCCAGCAGGTCAGTCGAGGTTCCGCAAGCTTGATCTGCCCGCTGAAGCATGTCGCCGTCAAACATATACGCCACCTCCCGGCACGACTCAGCCGGCGATCTGAGCGTATTTACGTAAACGGTCGAAAAGACGTCCTGTAGAGAACCATCTATCGCAACAAGGCAAGTGGCGTTTCCGGCTGCATCGTCTGGGCATGACGAAATGCCGGCCGTTGACACCGGCATGATTTCGCCGTTTTCGTCAACGTAGGTCTTGGCCCCGCCCAACTGCAAGTCTTGAGTAACCAATTGCATTACCAAACGAGCCTTGTCCTGTACTTCGCTCGAAACTAGCGTGGCTCGGTTGAGCCGGCTCTGTTCGGCGAGGTAAGTACCTACGATCCCGAGGATGACCGTGAGGATGAATCCAGCGATGATCAGCTCGACTATGGTCAGACCTCGTTCTGAAAGCTTCCCGCGCATAGCCGTCTAGCCTCCTACACCGTTTGGATCGGCAGGTTCCGGACAAGGCATCGGCACTTCACTGCTCGGTGACGGATAGACTGCGTAACAACTAACGACATCGCCGATTGTCAGACTCGACCCAGAGTCGTGTGTAGCCGTGACTATTATGTCGAGTAGGCCCTCGCCCTCGATTTGCTCCCGGCCTTTCAGCTGCCATGTAATTTCGATGTTTTCGAACCTGTCCGAGTCTTCGTCGTAGCACACCACCGTCTCGTCCAACGCGCGAAGTCCCGAGGGTACAGGCCTACTGGAACAACCGTAGTAGTAGTCAAGGAACCAGAACCGGAGGTATCGAATCATCCCCTCCTCATACTCGTCCGCCAGGTCGTAGGCCGCCGGCTCTGTCTCGTATGAGTCGGCTCGAAGGACATCTGACATCTTTTCTTCCAAGACTACGTTGGCAGCTGCTTTGAGCTCGGTTATCGCTTGCGTCCGTACAGTAGCTTTCAGGTTTGTAATCTGTGCCATCGCTAAGGCTAAGAAGGCGATTGCGATAACCGAGAGCGCTACCAGCACCTCGAGGATGGTGAGTCCGCGCGAATCGCGGAACGAGCTAGTAATCATTGGATCTCCACTCTTCCCGTGGCCGAAAGCACGAGCTTACTCGTGGCGCTTCCGGACTCCGTCTCCAGGTCTATGGACGTGCCGAAAAGACTCTCCGTTGGGATGCCGCGAAGATCGAAACGTATCCGGTTGTTGGGAAGATCAGTACCAGCTATCCGCGTGCGAGGGAAGTCACCGCTCCCGAACGTGGTCGTGGAAATGACCTCGGCAGCCTCACAGACCTGGTCCGAGTTCTCGTCTACACACAGGGAATAGGCTCCCTCACCGGTAAGGTCGAACTGCAGTTCGACCATCCTGTTCGATTTGATGGCCTCGAACCTGGCTCTCGAGATCTCTTGCGAAAGGACCTGCTCCGCTTGGGACAACTCCCATCGGGAGGGGTCGAAGCGAACGAAACCGACGCCCAGCAGGATGGCGAGGATCGCGGCTACGATGAGGAGTTCGATGACAGAGAAACCGCTCGAATCTCGCATGTGAGCAGCTTATGAGCCGGCTTGTACCCGCCGGCACCCCTGAATGGGGGAGCATTGAGCACTACCTATTGTGTGGGTCTCCACATCTTGGGGACGAGCCGTGAGTGGGAGGGACGTTGACGAACAACTCGATACAGTTCCCACCTGTGTACCTGTTTACCGCCGTCGAGTAGAATCGGGACAATGACCGTCCAGAAGCAGTCGGAGGGGGCGAGCCCCTGGCGCAAGCTGTTCGAGGAGGTTCGGCGCGCCGCCGCCAACCGCCGGGACGAACTGGGGGTCCAGGGGAGCATCAACTGGTTGCGGCAGCAGATGGAACGCCGCGGCGCGAACCCGAACGTCGTCCGCAACATCATCTACAGGGACAAGGGCCGGCCCGCGGACAAGCGCGCCCTCTTCGAAATCCTCGCCCAGCTGTGGGAGGAGTGCGGTCAGGGGAAGCTGAGCGCTCCCGAGATCGAGGTGCTCCTGGCTCACGGGAAGGGCGCCGAGTCCGACGCGGTCGCGCTCCTTGGACGCGAGAAGCGGCGGGCCTATCGCGAGTTCGTGGGGGGCGTGCGTTCAGGCGTCTTCCCCAAGCTGCTCGTCACCGGGCGTCCCGGCTCGGGCAAGACCCTGCTCATCGATTACATCCAGGAGGCGCTGGAGGCTGCCCCCAAGGCAGCCGACAGGATCGTCCGTCTCGAGTTCGGCGCCGGTCATCTGGCCACTTCTCTGACCAGGCTCGCTCTGAGCGTGGGCGTCCCCGCCGAAGTGATCGAGTCGAAACTGGTCAAGGTAGGTTCCTCGGGCGCCTACGCCGTGCAGGCCGACGCGCAGGCCGAGGTAGCGCGTGTCATCCTCGAGGCAGTCCGCGCTAGCGAGACGCCCACGGTGCTGCTGGCTCACGTATCGCGTACCAGCGCTCAGGAGGAGCGTCTTGGCAGCACACTGCTTCGCCTCAACACACCGGAGGTGCCGCGGGTCAGCGCTGCCGAGTGGCTCTGGATGTCGCTGTTCGACCCGCTTTCCCGCCTCCCTTCTGTCGCTCTGCTGGTAAGCATGAGCGACGTGCCGGCCCGAGCGATGGCGAGCCTCGGCGCCTTCGACGAGCCGATCCGGCTGAGCCCGCCCACGGCGAGCGAAGCCCGAAGGTACGTCCGGTCGCGGCTGCCGAACCTCGACCCCCGGCAGCAGGAGGCGGTGGTGCGGCGTGCCGGACGCTCGTTCGAGGAGTTGCGGACCCTCACCTTGCTGGCCCAGGTCAGAGGACCTACCGGCGCCGACCCGGTCGAAGACGTCAACTCGCAGCACGTCGCTCAGTTGGCCTCGCTGGTGGTGAGCGCCGGCGACGAACGACTTCGCGATTTCCTCGCAGCGTTGGCGGCCCTCTCATTGGCGGAGTTCCCCACCTTCACCGCCGCCTCCCTGGAGTCGGTGCGCCAAGACACCGCCGAGCCGAACGCCATAGAGCTCGCTTTCCTCGACCCGGTTCCGCCCGCGCCCGACCGCTATCGGCCCTTCTCGCGTGAATTCGCCCGATTGCTCCGGCAAACACTGCTCGAGAACGACCCCGAGCGGTTCCGGAGCTACAGCAGGCGGGCAGCCGACTTCTTCCATCCGGGCATCAGCAGCGCCGATCCGGCCGAGGCGGCGCACCGTCACCTCCACCACCTGTTCGATGCGCGCGATTGGCCGGCACTGGCCGAGAGGATCGACGACGGCGGGCTCCAGCAGTCGCTCGTGCGGCCGCTGTGGGAGGCTGCGAGGAGTGAGCTCGGGAGGGGCGAGCTTTTCGAGAACGTGGCCTACCAGGTTGCCGCTCACTTCGTCCGGCTCGGAGCTCACGACCACCCGAAATCGCAGCAGGCTTTCGCGGAGCTCGAGAAGTCGGCGAGCGAACAGTTGAGGTCCTGGGCGTTCATCCAACGTGCCGAGGGCGCGGTCCTCAGGGGCCAGGTGGACACCGCGACAGAGTTGCTCGAGCGCTGCCCCGGCAGCGGGGACGATCTGCGGGAAGCGGAAGCGGCCCTGGTGCGGGCGAGCATCTCCAGGTGGCGTAGCGACCTCGACGAGGCGGCCAGATACGTGGAGGAGGTCGCGCGACCCAGGCTCACCAGGGCGGCAGGCGCCGGAAGAGCGGTGCGTGTGGCGAAAGCCAAGGCGGCTGTTTGGGCGGGGCTCATCGCCAAGGACCGGGGCGACCTCGAGACGGCGCTGAGGGAGTTCGACTCGGTCGCCCGTGGAGATGAGCTGATCGAAGCAAGAGTCGCCTTCCAACGCGGCGATGTGCTGCTGGCGCTCGGCCGTTTCGACGCCGCGCTGGAGGCGCTGGACGAAGCCGTTCGCCTGGCTCGCCTGAGTGACGCCCTCACCAGCGAACAGACGCGCTATCTGTCCCGGCGGGCGACGCTTCACCGCAAGCGCGGCAGTCTGGAATTGGCGCGGGCCGACTTCGAAGCGGCACGGGCGATCATTCGTGCCGGCGACGAGTGGGCGAGCGAACAAGAGCGGGCCTTCTGGCTGGCGCGCAGCGAGAACGAGCGGGCGCTGCTGCTCATGGCCGAAGGCGACCATCAGGGAGCCATCCACCTGCTCGAAGCCAACATGCACACCTTCGAGACCTTCGGCGAGCGATTGCGTGTCGATAGCAGCTATCGGGTCTTGCGAGGCACCTTGCGGCTCGGAAGAGCCTACCTGTTCCGCGCCCTGGGTCAGCCGTACCGTCTCCCCTACCTTCGTAACGTCGACGAGGTTCCCGAGGGAGCCGACCTGAGGCACGCCCGGGCACTGGTGGCGTCTGTCCGGGACGCGATCGACAAGCGGGGATCAGGGAGACTCCACTGGCCGCTGCGGCGCGATACCCGCATCCTCACGTCACTGCTCTGCGGCGACCCTTCCAAGGCGGTAGCCCAGGCTCGATGCGCTCTTAGCGAAGCTCGCTTCCCCTACCAGATCGCCGAGAGTCGGGCCCATATCGCCCTCGCCTTGCTCCGCTCCGGCGATGCCATCGCTGCTCTGGAGGAGGTCGCGATGGGCCAAACGGCTCTGGCGGGTCTGGTGGACGAGCATGAGGCGTCGGACGTCGGGCTCCGTTCTTGGCTCACCGGCCTCGAGATCGAGGCTTCGCTCGTGTCTGGTGACGTCGAGCGAGCGGCACGAGCGCTTGCGATCGTCCTGCGCGATGACCAGTACCGGCCGTACCAGCAGACACTCCTGCGGATGTTCGGGGAGGCGGTCGAGGAGAGTGGCAAGAGTCAGGTGCTTAGCAGCAGTGAACTGAGACCGATACTCCATCTGAACGGGGAACTGAGCAGCGGACGGGTACGGCTACCCGACGCTCTGAGTGCCTGGTGGCAGGGTCAGGAGAGCGTAGCCGGCCACTGACCCGCCGTCGACGGGCATGGGAAGTCGCGCGGACACCGCTTCAGGACAGAACCTAGAGGGGTTGCCTGGTTACAGTAGGCCCGTGAACGAGACGAGCGTCGGCTTCATCGGTTTGGGAACGATGGGCGCGCCCATGGCGGCGCGCCTGCTCGAGGCGGGTTACCAGGTCAAGGTCCACAACCGAACGAGGGAACGCGAGTTGCCGCTGGCGGCGGCAGGAGCGGACCGCGCTGCCACACCCGAGGAGGCTGCCACCGATTCCCGATTCGTGTTCACGATGGTGTCCGACACCCCGGACCTCGAAGAGGTGGTGCTGGGCGAGAACGGCGTAATCCACGGCCTCGGCCCCGGCGCGCTCCTCATAGACATGAGTACGATCAGCCCGGCCGCCACCCGGCGGATAGCCGAGCGCCTGCAAGAGGTCGGCGCCTCCATGCTCGACGCCCCCGTATCGGGCGGCAGCGAGGGCGCGGTCCAGGGAACACTGTCGATAATGGCCGGTGGAAGCGCAGAGGACCTGGAACGGGCACGGCCGCTTCTGGAGGAGTTGGGCAAGAGCATCACTCTCGTCGGGCCCACAGGCAGCGGTCAGCTCACCAAGGCCATCAATCAGGTGATAATCGCCGGCACCTACGCTGCTGTCGCCGAGGGTCTGGCGCTCGGCCTGAAGGCGGGCATCGACATGGAGGCGGCTCACAGGGCCGTCTCGGGCGGAGCCGCCGGGTCTTGGGGCCTCAGCAACAGGGGTCCCAACATGATCAGGAACGACTACCCGCTCGGCTTCCGCACCCGCCTCCACCGTAAGGACCTGGGGATCGCTCTCGCCGCTGCCCGGGAACTCGGCGTGCCGCTGCCGATAACCGCACACGTCGAGCAGTTGGAAACCAGCCTGGTTGGGCGCGGCCTTGGTGACGAGGACGTCAGCAACATCGCCAGGGTGGTCCGCCAGCTCGCCGGTATCGACTAGTGTCGCAACCAGGCCGCTCAGTCGAAAGGTGGAGGCATTCGCCGACGAAGTGCCGTGGTTAGAACGGAAGAGGTAACGGCGCTCGCGGGCGACGGAGCCGCTTCGGCTAGGGTCACCGGAAGAGCAGCACGACTAGTCTTTCGGCGCTCGCGCGACGACCCAGATCCGTTCCTCGTCTTCCCCGGCCGGCTCTCCGTCCGGATAGTTGAGCGTTTCCACCTCGACGAAGCCGGATGATGCGAGCAACTCGGTCACCTCGGCCGGATCGAACGGTCGTTCGAGGTGGACCTCGGTGAAGCTCCGCCCATCGTGCTCGCAATACGCCTCCACCCGGGCGAGCTCGGTAGCCGGATCGTAGCTGTGTACCCAGCGGTAGAAGATGTCGCCCGCCCACCCCTCGACCAGGCCGTCATGCCACGGATCGGCGAGGCCCACCCGAGTATTCACGTCGAAGAGGAAGAGGCCGTCGGGAACGAGGTGGCATCTCACCCTGCTGGTGGCCGCCAGGAACTGCTCGGGTGAGATCAGGTTGTTCAGCGAGTCGAACACCGAGACCGCCAGCGCGAAACGTTCACCGAGGTCGAAGCTCGTGAACTCGCCCAAGCGCCAGTCGAGGTCCGGCGCCTTGCCTCTGGCGACCTCGAGCATCTCCATGGAGCCGTCGAGCCCCGTCACCCGGTACCCCCGGCGTGCGAGCGGGATCGTCATATTCCCGGTGCCGCAGCCGAGGTCGAGCACCCGCCCTTCGGGGTGGCCGCGCCGCTCGGCCTGCTCGAGGACGAAATCGAGCCACTCCTCGTACTCGACGTCGGCCATCAGTTCGTCGTAAACCTGGGCGAGGGCAGAGAAGGGCGGCTTCTGCACCTAGCGAGTATATGTCGTGAGCGGCAGCGGAAAGTCCGCCGGTACCAGGAAGTATCTCTGTGTAAAAGGCCATATCAGTTGCATCTGCATCCTGGATGCCCTTGCAATCGCATCGGATTCTGTTACACTTCGTTCAGAACTTTGGGAGTTGCATCTCCGCACCCCGCTGCCCCCCCGGCGGAGATCCTTCCAAGGTTCTTTTTCTATTCCCTTAACAGACGGCGCACGAGCCGGACCCCGCGCCCGAATCAGCCTCGGCGCGAGGACCGTTCGGGCTCGCGCCGCCCCGTCGATTCTTGGGCAGAGAGGTCGCGCAGGTTCGCGCCCTGGGCCAACAGCACACTCTGCACGTCGGCCACCGGCACGTGCCGCGTCTTCTCCCCCCTCGCCGAGGCAAGGGCAGCGCACACGCCTGCCGCCTGACCGGTCGCCACGGCGATCGGCGTCACCCGGTACGAGGAGTGAGCCTCATGGGTTCCGGAGATGCAGCGCCCCGCCACCAGTAGCCTGTCCACCCCGCGTGGGAGGAGACAGCGCAGTGGGATGTCGTAGGCCTCCCCTGGGGGCAGCCGTTTGAGCACGGTTCCCTTGCCACTCGGGTCGTGGATGTCGATCGGATAGGCACCTCTCGCTACGACGTCGTCGAACTGGCGGGCCGAAACCACGTCTTCGCCGGTGAGAACGTAGTCGCCAACGATCCGCCGCGTCTCACGCACGCCTATCTGCACACCGCTCTGAGCAAGGTAGGCGGTCTGGAAACCGGGCACATACTTGCGCAGGAAGGCCTCTATCTGTCTCATCTGCCGGCGGCTCTGCCACTCGGCCCGCGTCAGATCCCACACGTCGCTACCCAGCACCCCGCCCACCCTGGTGCTGTTCACGCTCAACTCCCGCTCATGGGGCGTGGCGAAGAGGAGGATGTCGTCTCTGGGAAGGTCGAGATCACCAGCTGCATGGGCCTCCTCGATGAGCGCCCAGAGTCCGTGCACGCCACGCCACTGCTGGGGATTCTCACGGACGTAGGCGGCGAACTCGGGCCGTTCGAACTCGACCATCCGGAACATCAGCGTCATCGGCTGGACGAGGCCGTCTAGTTCGCGTCCCACCCGATACTCGGCGCCGCTGGCCGCAGCCACGTCGCCGTCCCCTGTGCAATCGACGATCGAGTCGGCGTAGATCACCAGCGGGCCCGACTTGCCCTCGAAGGTCACCCCGGTCGGCCCATCCTCGCCGGCCACTACACCGCTGGCGAATGAGTGGAACAGATAGCGGACGCCCGCTTCGTCGAGGAGTTCGAGCAGCACCTGCTTGTACCCCTCGGGATCGAACGGCACCGTGTAGCCGGTCTCCTCGCTGGGAGCTAAGCCCCAGCCGTTGGAGATGAGCCGGTGGAGGAGTACCTCGAGGGCGCCTGCCACTACGGGGTCACCCGGTCCATGGTCGGCCGGCAGGAGGCGGGTCAGGTCCAGATTTGCCGAGGGCTGGCTCTGGGTGAAGTGCGACATGAGCGGCATCACCAGGGCGGCGGTGGCGTTGCCGCCCAGGAATCCGTACCGTTCCACGAGCACCACTTCGGCACCCGCCCAGGCGGCACCCAGGGCTGCGCCCAGTCCCGCCGGGCCTCCACCTACCACCAGTACGTCCACCTCGGCGGCGATCCGCGCCTCCCGAGGCGGCAAGGTCACGTGCTGCAGTGTCGTCGGGGGTGGGAGGGGCGGCATCTAGACGTCCCCCCGGCCCGCCGCCAGTACCGTAGCGACTGTGCGCGGTAGGAGCTCGGCGGCCCAGATCACAGGCATGGTCGATGCTACCAATCCCCGAGGTGCCCGCTCGGAGGCCGTTGTGGCCTTTCCCCCTCCCTGAGTCGAGTCTCATCCATAGTTGTTAGGGTTAGCAGGATGATCGGTGTCGACCTGGGAACGACCAACGTGCGCATCCACGTCAAGGGCAAGGGCGTGCTGTTGCGCGAGCCGGCGGTAATCGCCGTGATAAAGGGAACAACGGATGTCAAGGCGGTCGGCGAGGAGGCCTACCGCATGCTGGGGCGCACCCCCGGCAATATCACCGCGATCCGCCCGATGGATCAGGGCGTCATCGCCGACTACACCCTCACCGAGAAGATGCTCAAGGCGTTCATCCGCAAGGTGCTCTCGGGGCCGGGCCGCTTCTTGCGCCCGAACATCATGGTCTGCATCCCCAGCGGCATCACCGAGGTGGAGAAGCGGGCCGTGCTGCAGGCCATGAACGAGATAGGCGCCCGGAAGGCGTACTTGATCGAGGAGCCGGTGGCGGGGGCGATCGGAGCCGGCATCGACATCGCCGAACCGATCGGCTCGATGGTGGTCGATGTCGGTGGTGGCACGACCGACATCGCAATCATCAGTATGGGCGGTATCGTTGTCTCGGACTCGATCCGGATCGCCGGCAACACCTTCGACCAGGAGATCGTTCGTTTCGTCAAGGCGCAGCACAATCTGCTGATAGGCGACAGGACCGCCGAGAACATCAAACGCGACGTTGGCGCAGCCGCCATAGTCGACGATGACGAGAACCGAACGATCGAGGTACGGGGACGCGACCTGATCGACGGGATGCCCAAATCGGTGGTAGTGAGCACGAAAGACGTCATCTCGGCGTTGGAGAGCTCGCTGGACAAGATAGCCGCCGTCCTCAGACGGGTGCTCGAGCAGTCCCCACCCGAACTGGTTTCCGACGTCATCGAGCGCGGCGTGGTGATGACCGGCGGAGGCTCACTGCTCCGTCGCCTCGACACCTACCTTCAGCAGGCGGTCAACATCCCCGTGGCGGTCGCCGAGAACCCTACCGACGCGGTAGTGGTGGGCACCGCCAAGGCGCTGGAGTACGAGCACCTGCTGACCGAAGCGAAGATCGGTTCACGCCGCTGAGGCGGATCGGCAAGCCGGGCGGAATTCGTCGGAAACCGGTATATCCGCCGGAATCGCGGCTCTCGACACGGCGAAACGTGTCACTCCCCGCTATATTCACGCTCGGGACGTCTCGAGAGGAGTGGACGTGAACATCATTCTGTGGATCATCCTTGGCGCCTTGGCCGGCTGGATCGCCAGCCTCATCATGGGCACGAACAAGAATCAGGGATGCCTCATGGACATCATCGTAGGTGTCGTGGGCGCTTTCCTGGGCGGCTGGATCTTCAGTCTGTTCGGCGGGCAGGGCGTGACCGGCTTCAACTTCTACAGCATCCTGGTGGCCATCATCGGCGCGGTCGTGCTGCTGTTCATCGTCGGGCTCTTCCGCCGAGGGGGACGCGACTAGCTAACGGTCGGGGTCAATCGACCCCGACCAGTTCCAGTTCGAAGATCAGGTCCTGACCGGCCAGCGGGTGGTTGGCGTCGAGGGTGACGCTGTCACTGTCGAGTTCCGCGACCGTGACCGGAACCGCCTGGCCGTCCTGTTGCTGCAGCTGCAGCTGGGTGCCGACGGCGAGTTCGATCCCCTCCGGGATCTGCTCGCGGTCCACCTCGAGCATCAGGTCGTCGCGGCGTTGCCCGTAGGCATCCGCGGCCGGTATGCGGGCCGAGCGAGTCTCGCCCACCGTCATTCCGTCTACCGCCTGATCGAAACCGGCGATCACTTGACCGCTGCCCAGGGTGAACTCCAGCGGCTCGCGTCCTTCGGAGGAGTCGAACACGGTCCCGTCATCCAGCTTCCCGGTGTAGTGGACACGCACCACTTTTCCAGCTTGAGCACTTTCCATGGGTGTTTCCCTCCCTGGCCGCGGAGCTGCGACCACCTCCGAGCCTAACGCGTTATACGGAACACCATGTCGGCCGCCTTCCAACCGCGTCGGTAACAGAGCGTTTCCCCAGCTGTAGTTTTGCTGGCGTCGTGTACCGGTAGTGTGGCGTGGGACCGTGCGGCGCGAAGCCAGGCGTGGTCCAACGCGAAGACCAGCAGCCGGACTCCGGGGCCGCCCCGCGCCACTTCATGCGCCCGCCACCCGTCACTGCTCAGAACCCTACTGCCTGGCCATCCTTGCGCCACTCGGAGCCGGCGACGTAGCCGTCCTCGAGGCGATAGATGAGTTGTGCTCCGCCGAAGGCGAAACTCTCCTCGGCCGGGGCCTGCCTGAGCCTGTGGCCCCTGCTCGCCAGTTCATCGAGTACCTTCCGTTCGAAGCCAGGCTCGACCGCGACGTCAGCGCCGCCCATCACCTGCCAGCGGGGCGCGTCTACCGCCGCTTGCGGATTCTGGTCGTTGATGCCGACGCGCAGCACCATCTGCAGGTGCCCTTGCGGCTGCATCGGCCCGCCCATGACGCCGAAGCTCATCAGCGGTTTGGAACCGTGCATGAGGAAGCCCGGGATGATCGTGTGGAACGGCCTCTTGCAGCCGCCGACCCGGTTGGGGTGACCCTCCTCGAGAGTGAACCCCGCGCCCCTGTTCTGAAGGCTTATGCCCGTGCCCGGCACCACTATCCCCGACCCGAAGCCGCGGTAGTTCGACTGGATGAACGAGACCATCATGCCACTCGCATCGGCGGCGCTGAGGTAGACGGTGCCGCTTCTGGCCGGTACCCCGTAACTGGGTACTCTCGCGCGCCGCCTGTCGATGAGCGCAGCTCGCCCCTGCAGGTACTCGTCCGCCAGCAGCTCCGACGGGCGCAGGTCGAGATGATCCGGGTCGGCCACGTATCGGTGAGCATCGGCGAAGGCGAGCTTCATCGCCTCTATCTGCAGGTGCAGGCTGTCGGCCGAATCGATCGGGTACTCCTCGATGGGGCAGTGCCTGAGGATGCCCAGCGCCAGCAATGCGGCCAGACCCTGCCCGTTCGGTGGGATCTCGTGGAGGTGGAGGTCCCGGTACGAGGTGGAGATGGTCCCGCTCCACTCGGGCCGGTGGGCCGCCAGGTCATCCGGCCGGAGGGCCGCGCCGTGCCGTTCGGCGTCGGCAGCGATCCGTTCCGCCAGTTCGCCACGGTAGAAGGCCTCGCCGCCGCTGCCTGCGATCGCTTCGAGCGTGAGCGCCTGATCCGGGTAGCGGAAGGTCTCGCCTGCCCGTGGAGCCCTGCCCGCGAGCAGGAAGCCGCGGCGGAACTCTTCGAAGCCGCCCAGCTTCTCGGCAGCCAGGTTCCACAGGAAGGCGACGTGGGGCGTGACCGCGAACCCCTCCTCGGCATAGTGGATGGCGGGCTCGAAGAGGCGGTCGAACTCGAGGGAGCCGAAGCGGTCCGAGAGAGCCTTCCAGGCCGACACCGCGCCAGGCACCGTCACACTCTCCCAGCCCCGCTGTGGAATTCCGACATCAGAGAAGCGATCCGGGCTCCAGGCGGCCGGTGAGCGTCCCGAGGCGTTGAGCCCGTGCAACCGTTTGCCGTCCCACACGATAGCGAACGCGTCGGAGCCGATACCGTTGCCAGTGGGTTCCACGACGGTGAGGGTGATAGCCGAGGCGAGCGCCGCGTCTACGGCATTACCGCCTGCCTGGAGCATGGCCAGCCCGGCCTGGGCGGCGAGCGGCTGTGAGGTGGCGACCAGGTTGCGGGCGAGGACGGGTGCTCGCTTCGAAGGGTAAGGAAGGTCGAAATTCATCCGAGTCTCCGGTCGGTTCGAGGTATCAGGCGCGGAAGACGAGCACGCCGAGGGCGCCGCCGGCCACGATGAGCAGTGCCGGGTGGACGTTGTAGAAGGCGCCCAGTACGAAGGCGACGGCGGCGACCAGCCACAACGCCCACGAACCCAGCCATTGCCCAGGCGGCCCGAACGCGCTTGGGATGAACTGCCACACGACCATCAGCAGGAGGGCGATCACCACGGGTCGCACCCCGCGAAGGAAGCCTTCCAGCGCGGGGGCGTCGCGGAAGCGCAGGTAGAGAGTTGCGAGGGCGATCATGAAGACGATCGTTGGCACCGTCATGCCCAGCAGGCCGGCGATGGCTCCGCCCACGCCTGCCACCTGATAGCCCACGTAGCCGGCGAGCTTGGTGGCGATCGGCCCCGGCAAGGTGTTGCCGAACGCGAAAGCGTCGAGGAATTCCTCCCTGGAGAGCCACTCCTGGATCTCCACTACCTCTTCCTGGATCAGCGGGATCATAGACGGTCCACCGCCGAATCCGAAGAGTCCCACCTTCGCGAAGGCGTAGAAGAGCCTGAATATCTCCATGGAGCAGGTGTATCACGGGAACATCCGGCGACTCGCCGACTGGCACCGGCCGCTGGGACTCAGTTGGGCTTCCGTCCGGCTGCCGCCGCTCGCCGGCCAAGCCTGCCGCACAACCAGAAGCCCAGGGCGTAACCGGTGAGAAGCGCGGCCAGCAGGAGCAGCAGCGCGAGCGGCGCCTGACCGGTGAGCAGGGCGAGCATCAGGAACCACGCCGGCGTTGCCAGCAGCACAGCCGAGAGCAGTGTCGCGGAGAGGACGCTGCCCTTGCTCCCAGTACGGGAGAGGGCATCGGGCAGAAGCACGCCCAGGAAGCATTGAGCGAGGGCCAGAAGCGCCAGGACGGGTCCGAGTACAGTCGGGCCACCGGCAATCGTTCCACCCAACAGCAGGATGAGCGCCACAACTAGCAGCGCGACCGCGACCTGCGCCATGAACATCATGACGAAGGTCAGCCGCAGCGCCGAGCTAACGAGACCGCTGGAGGGCTCCGGCTCGGAGAGGAACCTCGCTACCGCCCTCTGGGGTGGGAGCACCCTGGCGTCTTCAGTGGCTCTGGATCTCGGCCGAGTTGTCGATGAGCCAGTGACTCGCCAGGACGAGGACAGAGCCCAAAGCCGACAGTCCGATCAGCACCATCACGCTGTAACTCATGATCAGGATGAAAGTCTCCATCACGATCTCCTTCCCAAAACGGCGACCATTCTACCCTGCGCACGGGTCGCCCACCGGGAGCGCCAGGTGAAGCGGGCGAGCAGCAGCAGGGCGGCGGTCATGAGTCCCAAGACGAGGCCGATCCAGAGGCCCCTTCCGCCCCAGCCGAGGCCGAACGCCAGGTAGGCGCCGCTGCTGATACCGACGCACCAGTAGGAGACGAGCGAGATGACCATCGGCACGGTCGTGTCCTTGTACCCGCGCAGCGCCCCGGCGGCACTCACCTGGATGCCATCGAAGATCTGGAAGGTAGCGGCAACGGCCAGGAAGGTGATGGCGAAGCGAACGACTAGTGCGTTCTCGGGGGCGTTCGTATCGAGGAAGATGCCGATGACGAGCTCCGGCGCCAACCAGAAGAGGAGTGCGTTGAGCGTCATGGTGGCCGCCGCCAACGATATGCCGACACGGCCGGCCAAGCGTGCTCCATCCGGATCGCCTCGGCCCAGGGCCTGGCCCACGCGCACGGAGGTGGCCACGGATAGGCCCACGGCAAGCATGAAGGTCATGGTGGCGATCTGGATGGCGATCTGGTGGGCGGCAAGTTCCACCTGGCCAACGAGCCCCATGAGTAGGGCGGTGGCTGCGAAGAGACCTGCTTCGAACCCCACCGTCAACCCGATCGGCATCCCCAGGCGCCACAACTCGGTGAGCAGGGAGCGATCCGGTTGCCAGGGGCGGGCGAAGACCTCGAAGCGGGCGTGACGACGCACCACCAGGAGGGCGGCGAGGAGGAACATCAGCAGGTGCACGAAGCTGGTGGCGAGTCCGGTACCGGCGACACCGAGCTCCGGCAGACCGAGTCGACCGAACATGAGGAGTTCGTCGAGCAGAGCGTTGGCCGCCAGCCCGACGATCATCAGGTAGAGGATCGGGCGGGTGTCACCGGTTCCTTCGAAGAAAGCGCGCAGCGCTACGAGCAGCAGCGCCGGGATGATGCCCCAGGATGCGGTGCTCAGGTAGCTCGCTGCCAGTTCGGCGGCGGCGGGTTCCTGGCCTATCGCCAGCAGCAGCCGCTCGGCGTTGAGGAGCAACGCCAGCGCCGGCAGACCCAGTAGGAGGGCGAGCCACATCCCCTGGCGGGCGACCCGGCCGGCCTCCTCGATCCGGTCACCGCCGAAAGCCTGGGAGACGAGCGGTCCCACGGCGAAAACCGTTCCCTGGAGGAAGATGGTCACCAGCATGTAGCCGGTCGCACCGAGAGCGATACCGGCCAGCGCGGCGCTCCCTAATCGCGCCACCATGACCGTATCGACGAAAGTCATCCCGGCCTGCACCATCTGCGCCAGGGCGAGCGGCAGTGCGAGGATGATGAGGCTGCGCGCCTCCTGACGGTAGGTGCTCGGCACGAGCACCTAGGATACTTCCGCGCCGAGAGGGAGTTCTTCCGGGGAGATACCGGGGGCTCCGGTCATGTGGCGACGGGGTGGACTTTCTGACCCCTCGGGGGCAACTGCGGAGTTATCGTGCTCCCCATGTTCCGTGTGCTCCTGACACTGTTCGTCGTAGCCGCCGGCGCGGCGGTTGCGCTCTGGCAACTCGACGTCGTCCAGCTCCCCTTCGCGGAGGAGGCTGGCGTTAGTGGCAGGAGCGAAACTTCGCTCTTCTCGGTGGTGAAGAGCGGCGATGTGGCCCAACTGCAGGAACTGCTGGCCGCCGGGAGTGACGTCAACGCCCGCGACCAGTACGGTCAGACTCCGTTGATCTACGCGATAAGCGCGGGAGCCAGTGAAGATCTCGTGCGCGAACTGCTGGCCGCGGGAGCGGACGTGAACGTATCGACCGAGGCCGGTTGGACTCCGCTCATGTACGCGGCAAGGGACGCGAAATCAGCCGGGACGGTGCAGCTGCTCATGTTCGCCGGCGCCGATCCTACCCTTCGTAACGCCGAGGGCCAGACGGCCGCCGACCTCGCTCGCGAGAACCCTGCGGTAGCCAGCACCTGGCTGCTGGACCGTCTCCTCTACCTGGCCGAACACCAGTTCTCGAGAGATTGGCCCAGCGGCTATACCGTCCCTGTCGAGGGCGCCACCATCAGCTCGCGCTCCTCTCATCTTCCCGGCGCCCTGCGCGCCTACCGCAACGGCACCCACCAGGGGTTCGACTTCTACGACGGAACGGTCAGTGTCGACATCGAGTACGGCACACCGATCATGGCGGTCGCCGACGGCGTGGTCATCCGAGCCGACCTCGACTACCGGGAGATGACCCTGGCGGAGTACGACGACATCATCGCGACCGCCAAGCGGAACCTGAGCACACCCATGGAGATCCTCGACAAGCTGCGCGGCCGGCAGGTGTGGATCCGCCACCCCGGCGGGTTCGTTTCGCGCTACGCTCACCTTTCGGCGATCGAAGAAGGGATCAGGGTGGGTGTCGAGGTAGACCAGGGTCAGCTGATCGCCGCGACCGGCAACTCCGGTACGGTCGAAGCGGCTCGCCAGACTCACGACGGCGCCCATCCTCACGTAGAGATCTGGCAGGGCGACGAGGCCTACCTGGGCTACGGCCTCGAGGCGTGCGAGATCTACCCGCTGGCCGCACAGGTCTTCGGCGCGGTGGCACTGCCCCCCTACACCGAAAGCTGTCCGGCGATCTGAGGATCCCTATTCCGCTAGGACTCGATCGGGGCCGTGAGGCCGCCCTGTAGGCTTTCCCCGAGCAGCCGCTCACGGGTGTCGCTGTGGAGTTCGAGCATGTCCTCGAGGATGCGACTCAGCTCATCGCCGCTGCCCCGGCTGAGCGCCAGTTCGAAGTCGAGCTGCAGCGAGTGGACGTAGCTGGAGATGACGCCGGCCATGTCGTGGTCTATGAAAAGTGAATACTCGTCGAGTAGGCTTTCGATCGCGCTCCGTGTCGACTCGATATCCCGCCTGAGTTTGCTCACCTGGTCGAGCATTGGCCCCCCTCTGCCTGACGGTGGCGACGTCGCCGACTAGGCGATTCGTCGTAAAGCAAATAGTGACAACGGACCGATGATCACGAGGCGTGTCGTACCATCTCTTGCCGTTGCCCGGGATTTGTATCCCCGCACCCTCTTCGATTACATCAGCAGTGGGAGGCCGCCGCAAAGATGCCTCGGTACCGGAGAGCCCGGTACCGATGTCACTTCTCTGCGACGCCGCACCCAATCTCGGCTCAGTGCGGCACCTCGAAGCCGGCGTGCCCGCTCTCCGCGTAGTACCCCTCGATCTCGTTGGGGATGCTGGACACGTCGTCGACGACCTTGAAGAGCCCCAGATCCGCCTCCGAAACGGCGCCTTCCCGCAGGAGGGTGCCATTTATCCATTGCAACAGTCCGCGCCAGTAATCGATGTCCACCAGGTAGACCGGGAACGGCTTGATCTTCTTCGTCTGGATGAGCGTAAGCGCTTCGAACAGTTCGTCGATCGTCCCGAAGCCGCCGGGAAACACCACGAAGGCCGTCGAATACTTGACCAGCATCACCTTCCGAACGAAGAAGTACTTGAACGACAGAGAGTCGCTCTGGTACGGATTCGGTTCCTGCTCGTGAGGAAGGGTGACGTTCAGGCCGATCGAACGTCCGCCCGCCTCGAAGGCGCCCTTGTTGGCAGCCTCCATGATCCCTGGCCCGCCACCGGTGATCACCGTGTAGCCGCGTTCCGCCAGTTCCTGAGCGAGCCTCTCTGCCTGCTCGTAGACGGTGCTGTCGGAACGAAGTCGCGCCGAGCCGAAGATGGTGACTGCCTTGTCGACGTCACTCATCTCCTCGAAGCCCTGCACGAACTCGCCCATGATGCGGAACATCCGCCAGGAGTCCTCCGCAAGGGCATCGATGACGTACTGCTTCTCGGGATACTCCATGCGGCATGGTACCGCGCCCTCTCGCTCGGGGAGCTAGCGGATAGCCGTTCGGGTGACCTCCAGCAGCCTGCTCAGGTCGGGCTCGAGCAGATCGGGTCGGGCGCCCGCGAGGGTGGCCTCGTCGTGCGTTCCCCAGGTGACCGCGTAGGTAGCGGCTCCCGCCGCTCTGCCGGCCTCGATGTCCGCGGTCGTGTCCCCGACCATCCACGCGGGGCTCCCTCCCACCGCTGCGGCAGCGCGCAGAACCACGTCGGGGGCAGGCTTGTGGGGGAAATCGTCGGTCCCCTGAACGTGGTCGAGGTAGGACGCGATCCCTGTCGCCTCGACCAGAGCCAGGGCCATCTCCGTTCTCTTGGTCGTCGCCACCGCCAGCCGGTTACCGCGCCGGCGCAGCTCGGTGAGCACATCGGCCACGCCCGGGAAGATGCGGCTGTTGCGGGTGAAATTCTTGGGGTAGTGGCGCCGGTAGGAGGCAGAGAGGGCGGCCACCCGAGCAGCGGGCGCGAAGCGGGCGTACATCTCGTCGAGTGGCCGGCCTATGAGCGCTTTCACCGCCTCCTCCTCCGGCTGATCGAGGCCCAGTTCCCCGAACGCCTGCCGGAAGCTCACGACGATGTCGGTCAACGAGTCGACCAGCGTGCCGTCGAGGTCGAAGACGATGACCGGCGCCCGTTCGAGTGGCTCAGACACGGAGGTAGGCAACGGTGACGCCGTGGCCCCCTTCGTACGGCACGGCGTCCTCGAAACGTTCGACCCGCTTCTCGTCCCTGAGATAGTTGCGGACGGCGTCGCGCAACGCCCCGGTCCCTTTGCCGTGGAGGATCCGCACCTTATCGACCTTCATCGCATGCGCTTCGAGGATCAGCTCCCGCACCTGCTCGATCCCCTCCTCGACCCTCGCTCCCCGGATGTTGAGCTCTCGCTCGATGCTGCTGCCCGGCTGCTGCGTCGGCACCGCCACGGGCTTCGGTCGCGGGGCCTCGAGCAGCCTCACCTCGCGGCGCGGAACCTCGACCTTGAGCAGGCCGAGTTGCACCACTACGTCGTCACCCCGAACTTCGACGATGGGCCCCTCCGCTTCGTAGCTCTCCACCCGAACGAGCGTGCCGGGCACCCAGCGGGGCCCCGATGCCTCCTGCTCACTCTTGCGGAGCCGCTCACGGGCGCCGCGCCGCAACTCCCTGATCTCCTCGAGCGCCCTGGGCCTCTGTCCCGGATCGCTGGTGGCGGTTCGTTTGAGTTCCTTCGCTCGCTGCAGCGTGTCCTGCAGCATCTCCTCTGCCCGTTCGGCTGCGGCCGCCATGACCTCGTCCTCGCGGGCGCGCAGCCTGTCGATCTGGGCTCGCAGCACCTCCGCCTCGCCGACCGCAGTATCTCGGGCCGTCCTTGCCTCGTCGAGCTCCCGCCTCAGCGCCTCACGTTGCTCCTCCAGCTCTTCGAGCAGCGCTTCCAGTCTCTCCCCTTCCGGACCCAGGAGGCGCGAGGCACGGTCGAGGAGCTCCTCCCCTAGTCCCAGCCGCCTGGCGATGGCCAAGGCGTACGACCGCCCCGGCTGACCCACGGTGAGCCGGTAGGAGGGCTGCAGCCGGTCCACGTCGAACCGCATGGCGGCGTTCAGTATCCCTTCGGTTCTGGAGGCGAACACCTTGAGGGGAGCGAGGTGGGTGGTGATCAATCCTCTGGCGCCGGAGGCGAGGACACGCTCCAGGATCGCCTGGGACAGCGCGGCCCCTTCGTCGGGATCGGTCCCCGAGCCGAGTTCGTCGATGAGCACGAGCACCCGCTCGTGGGCCTCGTCGACGATCCGCCGCAAGTTGGTGAGGTGCCCCGCGTAGGTCGAGAGGCTGGCCTCGATGCTCTGCTCGTCGCCGATGTCGACCAGGAGCTTCTCGAGGCGGGGCAGCAGCGGCGGGTTCTCTCCCGAAGCCGCCACGAAGAGGCCGCTGTGCGACATCAGAGCTGCCAGGCCGAGGGTCTTGATGAGTACCGTCTTGCCGCCGGCGTTGGGGCCCGTGACCACCAGCAGACGTCGCTCGTCGGTGAGCTCTATATCGTTGGGGACGCAATCCTCTATCAGCGGGTGACGCGCCGCCTGGAGCCGAACGCGGCCACCCTCATGCAGTTCGGGCCGGGCAAGCCTCCAGTCTCGCGCCAGGGCCGCGCTCGCCTGCACCAGGTCGAGCCTGGCGACCAGGTCGAGCGTTTCGTCGACTCCCGGCGCGTTCGCCAGCCGTCGGCCCAGCTCGATGAGGATGCGCCGCACCTCGTCGCGCTCCTCGAACTCGAGCAGCGCTAGCTCGTTGTTGAGCGGAACCACCGACTGCGGCTCGAGGAAGACCGTGGCGCCCGAGTCGCTCGTGTCGAGGGCGATGCCGGGCACCCGCGACTGCGAGGAGGACCTCACGGGGATCACGTAACGGTCGCGCCGGAGGGTGACGATCGGGTCCTGGATGTACTCCGAGTAGTGGTTGATGAGCTGCTGCAGTTTCTCACGTATGCGGTTGCGCAACGGGTTGAGCCGGCGTCTTATCTCACGCAGCTTCGGCGTCGCATCATCCCGGACGTTGCCGTCGGGGTCGAGCTGCTCGCGCACCAGACGCAGCACCCCGTCGAAGGAGCCCATGCGGGCAGCGAGTTCGGAGAGCCGGGGCCGGTTCGAGGCGAGGATCGCTCGCTTGGCGGTTGCTGCCGAGTCGAGGGTGTAGGCGATCTGGAGGAGTTCGCTCCCCTCGGCCATGCCGCCCTCGCGCAACCGCTCCAGGAGAGGCTCGATGTCCTCGATCCCGCCGAGAGAAAGGTCTCCGCCCTCCAGCACCTCCTCGGTACGCTCCAGAGAGCTCGCGACCTCCTCGGGATCGCCGGAGGGCGATAGCCCCTGGGCCAGGCGCGCCCCGAAGCGGGTCATGGTCCGATCGGCCAGGGCCCGGCGGACCCGCGGGAAGGCAAGCTTCTCCAGCGTGGTGGGAGCAACTATCACAGCAGGCGAGTATACCGGTCCGGGTCGAAGCGGCCGGGAGCGAGTGCGACCTCGGCACCGGCGCCGACGGACGCGACGGGGGTAGCATGAGCGGGCCGAAGGGTCGGCGTCATCGCGATGAAAGAATGGCAACGAACACTGATCATCTTGAGCGTCTCCCAGTTGCTCACCGCAATCGGGTTCTCGATGATCTTCCCCTTCCTACCGAACTTCGTGAACGCCCTGGGCTCGAGTACCGGCACCAGCCTCGTGTTCTGGGCGGGCGCGGTTTTCAGCGCGCAGGCGCTCACCATGATGGTCGCATCCCCACTATGGGGAGCGCTGGCCGATCGCTGGGGCAGGAAGCCGATGGTCGTGCGGGCGATGTTCGGCGGCGCCGTGATCATCCTGCTGATGGGCTTCGCCCGCAGCGCCGAAGAGCTGACCCTGCTGAGGGCGGTACAGGGCCTCATCACCGGGACCGGAGCGGCGGCCAACGCCCTCATCGCGTCGATCACCCCTCGTGAGCGTTCCGGCTACGCGATGGGGGTACTGCAGACTGCCCTCTGGAGCGGCGTCGCCGTCGGACCGGTACTGGGAGGAATCCTGGCCGACCTCTACGGCTTCAGGGTGGCGTTCGTCGTCACCGCGGTCCTGCTGACCATCGGCGGGTTCCTCGTTACCTTCGGCGTTCACGAGGAGTTCGAACCGGCCCAGCGTTCCGGCAAGGGCGTGCTGGGGGACTGGGGATCGATCCTGGCAACGCACGGCGTGGCCGTCGCCTACGCAACTCGCTTCACCGCCACGCTGGGACGCGGCCTGCTGGTACCGGTACTGCCACTTTTCATCCCGCTGATAATGGTCGGTTCCGAAGGCGTGAGCACGGTGATCGGGCTGGTGATCGGCATCTCGTCGGCGACCGGTACCCTCAGTGCTATCTACCTCGGGAACCTGGGCGACCGCATCGGTCACAAGCGGGTGCTCGTCTGGTCGGCTCTCGTCGCCGCCCTCGCCTACATCCCCATGTCCCTGGTACACCACCCATGGCAGCTGTTGGTGTTGAACGCACTGAGCGGAGCAGCCATCGGCGGAGTGATGCCCTCGATCTCGGCGCTCCTGACGGGTTACAGCACTCAGAGTAACGTGGGCAGCGCCTTCGGCCTCGACAATTCGGTCATGTCGGCATCGCGAGCGGTCGCGCCGCTGGTCGGGGTGGGGGTGGCGAGCCTCTTCGGCTACCGTTCCGCCTTCATCGCCGGTTCCATCATCTACCTGCTCACCCTCATCGTCGGAGCTACCTGGTTGCCGCGCACTCGAGAGCGAAGACGGGAAGCCGAGGCGGTGTCGAGCGCCACCCGCGAGCGGGCTCATTGACACCGGCGGGCAACAGCGGTAGCTTGGCTCCGTCACCAGGGGTGCTCCGGCGGTTCGCGTGCGGAGCTGAGATCAGACCCTAGTACCTGATCCCGTTAGTACGGGCGTAGGAAGCGTGATGTCTCGAAATCCCAGAGTATGCGCTTCGCTGACCCGTCGTCGGGACGAACATGCCCGGTGACGGAAAGGTCCGAGAGATGAGATCGACAGCTTTGGTTCTCGCGGCCCTGCTAACGCTGGCGCCCGCGTTCGCCCAACCGCTCAGAGTCCTCACCCACGAATCGTTCGACCTGCCAGCAGGACTGTTGGAGGAGTTCACCGAACGGACCGGCATCGAAGTGGAGTTCCTTCCAGCCGGCGATGCGGGCGAGGTGGTGAACAGGTCAATCCTCACCCGCGCCAGGCCGATCGCCGACGTACTCTTCGGGGTCGACAACAGCCTCCTCGCCCGAGCCCTCGAGGCCGACTTGTTCGAACCTTACCGGAGCCCGCTGCTAGATGCGGTCCCCGAGGCGTTCGTGTTCGATGCCGAGCACCGGGTTACGCCGGTGGACGTCGGCTTCGTGAACTTCAACATCGATCTGGAATGGTTCGAGCGCGAGGGGCTCGCACCGCCGGACGACCTCGACGATCTCCTCGAACCCGAGTACCGCGGGCTCACCGCGGTCATGGACCCTGCCACCTCCTCCCCGGGCCTCGCGTTCATGCTCACTACCATCGAAAGGTACGGCGAGAGCGGCTGGCTGGAGTTCTGGGCGGCACTGCGCGATAACGATGTGCTGGTGACGAGTGGCTGGTCGGATGCCTACTACACCGCCTTCAGCCGCTACGGCGGCGACCGGCCGGTCGTCCTCTCCTACGCCAGTAGCCCGGCGGCCGAGGTGATGTTCGCAGAGGAGCCGCTGGAGGAGGCGCCCACTGCCAATCTCTTCTGTCGGGAGTGCGTGTACCGGCAGGTGGAAGCAGCCGGCATCCTCAGCGGCACGGATCAGCGCGAGGAGGCGGAGCAGTTCATCGACTTCCTGTTGAGCAGAGAAGTGCAGGAGGCGATACCGGGGGTGATGTTCGTCTATCCCGTTCGTAGCGACGTGCCGCTCCCCGAGGAGTTCGAGCGTTTCGCCCCGGTACCCGGCGATGAGCAGATCGCCGAGCTTTCGCCTCAGCGGATAGCCGAGGGGCTCGAGCAGTGGTTGGGGCAGTGGACCCGGGTCGTTTCCCAGGGCCTCGAGCCCGAGCAGGCGCGCCGGTAGCCTGAGGGGTGTGGCAGGTAGCCTGAGGGGTCGGGAAGACGCTGAGGCGTAGGAAGACGTCGGCACCGACGCGGACGTCGACGCACAGGTACGCTTGGGCGGCCCAGGTGCGGCAGGTTGCGAATGTTGCGGGAAGTGAAAACGGTCCACGGGGTGCCGTGGACCGTCTACGGTCTATCGCGGTGGGAGGAGTTTCAGACGTTGAAGCGGTCGCCCTGACCGCGTTCCGACCAGCGCCTGAGGGTGGCGCACTCGCGCTTGATGGAGCGGTTCTTCGCCCGTCCATCGTTGCCGAACAATCTTTCCTTGATTCGCCTGAGAATGCTCATCATCATCATGGCTCCCCTGCCAAGGCACTGTTATACACCAATGAGAGCGGGCACATGTAATTCCAGCGTCAGGAGCGGCGGAACACTGTGCCGCCCGTCACACTGCCGTCTGTGACAGCGTTTCCCCCACCTCCCTGCTCTCATCTGAACGATGCAGCAGGCTCAGGAACAGGGCCGAGCCGGCAAGCAGATCCGCGAGGGCGCCCTGTTCGACTAGCCGGCCCCCGTCCATCAGGAGGATCCGATCCGCCCGTGCCAAGGCGGCCGGCCGGTGCGAAACCACCAGGCAGGTCACCTCGCCGCGTTGGCCCAGGCGTTCCCAGAGGAGCGCTTCGGTTTGCACGTCCAGGGCGCTCGAGAGGTCGTCGAAGACGAGCAGGTCGGCATCCCGGAGGAACATGCGGGCGGCGGCGCTGCGCTGGACCTGACCGCCCGACAGCTTCACACCACGGCTGCCGACAGGGGTGTCGAGCCCACGCTCGAGCCTGGCGACGTCCTCACGCAGAACCGCCAGGTTCAGCGCCTCCTCTACGGCAAGCGGATCGCTCGTAGAGCCGAGGAGCAGGTTCTCGCGCAGCGAGTCGCTGAAGAGCCGGGGAACCTGAGGCGTGTAGGCGCTCCGTGGCGGTACGAAGAAGGTGGCCGGATCTTCGACCTTCACACCGTTCCAACTCACGGTCCCGGACGTCGCAGGCAACAGCCCCAGCAGGGCCCGGATGAGCGTCGACTTGCCCGAACCCACCGGACCCGTCACGACCGTGAAAGCTCCGCGCTCGAGCTCGAACGACACCTCGTCGATCCCGAGGGCTCCGTCGGGATGCCGGTAGGAGAGGCGGTCCACGGTCAGTTTCCGTAGTGGGAGCGGCTCCGGGCGAACATCGACGTAGGCCGGCAACGGACCGCTGAGGTGGAGGTCCAGGTCGGCCACGGCCACCGAGCTTTCTGCGTCCTGCATCAACCGCTCCAGACGTTCGAACGCGATCCCGGTTCGCTTGTGCTGCACCAGCATCGCGCCGATGAACGACATCACCCCGGTCAGGCGGGGCAGGTAGGCGACGAAGAGCGCGAAGTCCCCCACGCTGAAGCTGCCCTCCTTCAGAGCCCCAGCGGCCAGCAACAGGATGATGCCGGTGGCGATGTTCACCATGTTGTCGGTCACCGAGCGGAAGATCTCGGTGATCAAGGTGTCTTCGAGGGCGGCCTTGCGGCGACGGCTGTTCAGCGCGTCGAAGTGCGCCAGCGCCGAACCTTCGGCGCCGGCGACCTTGAGCGCCTGGACTCCACCCGTCATCTCGCCGATGAAGTCGGTCACCCGGCCCGTACTCTCACGCATCGCCTTGCGGACACGGCGGATGCGCGGCCTCAGCAGCCCGGTCAGGAAGAAGGTGAGCAGCAGCGGCACGCACACGAGCGTGGTCATGAGCGGGTCGATGGCCATCATCACGACCAGGGCAAAGGCGGCGAAGGCAGCCAGACCCCAGAAGTCGACCCAGCTCTCGACATACTCGGCGATGTCGTTCACGTCATCCCGGAAGCGGCTGATCGCCTCGCCCGGAGAATCGGGCAGACGGCGCGAACCCGGAGCGTTCAGCAGGTGATCGAGCAGGTTGCGGCGCAGCAGCAGGGTCGTCTCGATCCAGTAGGTGCACCACGCGACTATCCCGCCGCCAAGCAACCCCAGCCGGGCGACATCTACGGCGAGGGCAAGGGCGAGGTAGCTCCAGGCACTCTGGCCGGCCGCTCCGGCGCCGGAAAGCGCGTCGAACAGCGCCTTGACGAATACCCCGTAGAGCACAGGAAGGACGTGGATCAGGGCCCAGAGCAGGCACGTTCCCACGAACAGGAGCCTCCGGTGGCGTACCAGCCGGATGGTCAGCTCGAGTGGCTTTGGCTGGCTCATCCGAGTCGCCCCCTCTCCACCGGCTGGGTCACGCTCGACAGACCGCCGCCGGGACCGCCCGCCACGGGAGTTCGGGTGGTACTCAGCATCCTTGCGTAGTGACCGTCGTTTCGTGCCGCCAGCTCCTCCCTGGGGCCGAACTCGAGCACTTTGCCTTCACCCAGCACGAGGATGTAATCGGCTCGTTCGACCGTCTCCAGGCGGTGGGCGATCAGGATGCCCGTCCGACCGCCCAGGAGCCGGTCCACCACCAGTTCGAGCTGCCGCTCAGTTGCCGGATCGAGGCGTGAGGAAGGCTCGTCGAGGACCACCAGACCCGGATCCTCGAGGAAGACGCGGGCGAAAGCCAGCAGTTGCGCCTCACCTGCCGAGAGGTTCGCACCGCCGGCGCTCAGCCGGGTGTCCAGCCCTTGCGGCAACGCGTCGTACCAACGTCCCAGGCCCAGTTCATGCAGCAACCGGACGAGCTCGGCATCGCCGTGTTCAGGGCGGAAGAAGGTGAGGTTGTCGCGCACGCTCGCCTGGAACAGTTGCACCTCCTGCGTCACCAGTCCCACCCGCGCCCGGAGCGAGTCCGTATCGGCTTCTGCAAGGTCGACGCCACCCAGTCGCACGGTTCCCGATGTCGATGCGTAGAGGCGGAACAGCAGCCGCGTCATGGTCGTCTTGCCGCTGCCGGTCCTGCCGAGCAGCCCCAACACCTTGCCGGCCGGCAGGTAGAAGGACACCTCGCTCAGGGTGACGGCCTCGGCATCGGCCTCGCCCGCGCCCCCGTAGCCGAAGGAGACGTCGTCGAACTCCACGCTCAGCGGGCCCGCCGGGAGCAGCCGGCCCTCCCGGGGCACGGGGGTCGGTCGGAGTTCGAGCAGGTCGCGCACCCGGCCGGTACTGGCAGCCGCCTTCTGCAACTCCTGCATCTGCTGGGTGATCTGATCGATAGGCGTCTGCAACATGAGCAGGTACTGGAAGATCATGTAACCGGTGCCCAGCGACACGCGACCGCTGGAGACGAGCAGTATCGCCGCTGCGAGCAGAACCGCGCTGGCGGCGACGAACAGGCCATAGGAGCTGAGCCAGACGACCGAACGCATGATCCAGGCCCTTCGCGTGCCCTGGTAGAAGTCGCGCATGATCGAGCCGAAGCGGTGGATGGAGTGGGACCCGGCTCCGTTGGCCCGCAGATCCTCGATGCCCCCGAGGCGCTCCTCGATGAAACCGAACAGTCTCGCGTTCACCTCTCGTTCGGCGATCGACGCGGGCACGCCTACTCTGCGGGTCCAGCTCAGCACGCCCAACTCGAGCAGGGTGAAAATCGTGAGGGCGAGACCCACCCACGGGTTCTCGACCCAGAGCAGGGCAAGGATGCCGACTAGCAGGAGCAGACCACCGAAAACACGCACCGAGAACTGGCTGAAGAAGTTCGAGAGAGCGGTGATGTCACCATCGATCCGTTCGATCATCTCCCCCGGTGTTCTCGAGGTGTGGAACGACATGTCGAGGCCGAGCACATGCCCGGCCAGCTCGCCGCGAAGCTGGTTGGTAGCCGTCCAGCCGACGTCTGCTGCGACGTACGTGGCTACGGCCGCGAGCAACTGGTGTCCCAGTGCGATAGCGAGGAAGAGCAGCGCCATCTGCTGCAGCCGCGCGGTAGCCACTCCCTCCATGGCGCCGTCGATGAACAGGCGCAGGATCTGGGGGATGGTGAGTTGCAGGGCGATCCCGGCGAGGAGCAGCGTCGCCATGAGGAGCGCCTTGCCGGCCTGGGGCCGCAGGTAGCGGGCGATGGTGGCGAGGGTGCCCGGCGGCTCGTGACTTTCGGCTTCGATGTAGCGATTGGTGAGCGTCATCTTCTCCTGCCCGGTAACCGTGTCGTACTTCTACCGATCTGCTTCGATGCTCACCGGGTCCGTGGGGTCCACGAAAAGACCGTGAGCGCTTCGAGAGTCACCCACGGTCGTAAGGGCTAGCTGAACAGGGCTAGGCTACGGGCAGGCAGACTCCTCCCGATCAGGGGAATCGTCGAAGATGGTGAGTACTGCCATCCCTGCTCCGCTTCCGCAACGGTCGGACCGTCGCTACCGGCCATAACATTAGCCGCGGGCCGCACCGGTGTCAATAGCGCGATTTGGTTGCGCGGTTACACTCGGTGGCGATGCTCGACCGAAGACCGGCGCACTGGCTAGGGCTCTTCGCCACCCTCTTCCTGGTCCTCTTCTTCGGCTACCCGCTGGCGACGATCCTGTGGCGGAGTGCCGGGCAGGGGGCCCTCCTGGATATCGCCTCGAACCCCTACTACTGGGGGCGTTTCGGCTTCACCCTCGGCCAGGCACTCCTGTCGACCGCGCTCACCCTCCTGTTGGGTCTGCCGGCAGCACTCCTCTTCGGCCGCTACTCGTTCCGCGGCAAGAAGCTGCTGCGAAGCGCATTCACGGTCCCTTTCGTCATGCCGACGGTAGTCGCGGCGGTAGGCTTCCTGGCACTGGTGGGCCCGCGAGGGCTACTGGGCCTCGACTTGCGGGGAACGCTGGCCATCATCCTGCTGGCGCACGTCTTCTACAACTTCCCGGTAGTCGTGCGGATCGTCGGCACCTACCTGGAGGCGGCCGCGCCGCGGCTGCGTGAGGCAGCCTCGGTCCTCGGCGCGGGCGCTTGGCGCACGACCCTGAGGGTGGAGCTGCCCCTGGCGTTGCCGGCCCTCGCCGCCGCGGCGTCACTGGTCTTCATCTTCACCTTCACCTCGTTCGGAGTCATCCTGATCCTGGCACCGAACCTTCCGACGGTCGAGGTCGAGATCTATCGGCTGACCTCCCGGCTCCTGCGGCTCGACGCCGCCGCAGTCCTGGTGCTGGCCCAACTCCTGCTTGTGGCGCTGGTGAGCCGCTTCTACGTGCTCGTGCAGCGTCGCCTGGCCGTGCGCCTGTCGGGCTCGGGACGTCCCTTGCCCCGACCCGAGGGCCTCACCAGGCCGCTGCTGGCGCTACAGCTGCTGGTGTCTGCACTGCTGCTCCTCGCCCCCCTGCTCACGCTGGCGGCGCAGGCGGTCTGGCCACCCGGGCACGATCGACCCAGTCTGGCTGGGTTCCGGGCGTTGCTGGAGGCGCCTCTCACGGTTACCTTCACCGGGGCCGGCGAAGCCGTTGGCAACTCGCTGATGTTCGCTGTGGGCACCACGTTCCTCTCGCTCCTGGTCGGCTTCGCCTTCGCGTTCGCCGTGGTCAGGGGTGGCTGGCGCTGGCTCGACGAGGCCAGTCTGCTGCCGTTGGCGACCAGTGCCGTGAGCCTCGGCTTCGGCTTCCTCATCGCCTTCCCCCAGCTCGCCACGAGCGCCTGGGGGCTGCTTCTCGCCCACACGCTGGTCGCCTTCCCCTTCGTCGCCCGAGCACTTCTGCCGGCACTGCGCGCGCTTCCGGCGGCCTGGAGCGAGGCGGCCGCGACACTCGGCGCCGGCGCCTGGTCGAGGCTGAGGAAACTCGATCTGCCGCTCCTGAGGCCCGCCCTCTCTTCGGCAGCGGCCTTCGCCTTCGCCGTCTCCATGGGAGAGTTCGGGGCGACCCTGGTCATCACCCGCCCGGAGTTCGCCACCATCCCCGTAGCCATCTACGACCGGCTGGGCAGGCCCGGCGCCTCCAGTTATTCCGCCGCTCTTTCCCTCTCGTTGCTCCTCATGCTGGTCACGGCCGCATCCATGCTGATCCTCGACCGCTCCGGCCAGGGCGAGCTGTGAGCCTGCGGCTCAGTGAGCTCACCAAGAAGTTCGGTGATGTTATCGCCGTTGACGGGGTTTCACTGGAGTTGACCGAGGGCGAGAGGCTCGCTCTCCTCGGACCATCCGGTTGCGGCAAGAGCACGCTGCTGCGCCTGGTAGCGGGCCTCGAGAAGCCGGACTCCGGCAGCGTGAGCATGGGCGGGAGCGACGTGACCCGGTTACCTCCGCAACGGCGCGATACGGGGATGGTGTTCCAGGACTTCGCCCTCTTCCCCCACCTGGACGTTGCCGGGAACGTCGGCTTCGGTCTGGTCGAAGCAGGCTGGCCCCGTGACCGGGTGAACAGGAGGGTGGGGGAGCTCCTCGATCTGGTCAGCCTCCCCGGCCTGGGGGCCCGGAAGGTGTACGAGTTGTCCGGGGGCCAGCAGCAGCGGGTGGCGCTGGCCCGGGCGCTGGCCGGCGAACCGTCCCTCCTGCTGCTCGATGAACCGCTCTCGAACCTCGATCCCGACCTTCGCGGCGGCCTCCAGCGCGAGTTGCGGTCGCTGCTCGACGAGCTGGGAATCACGGCCGTCTACGTCACCCACGATCAGGAGGAGGCTTTCATGGTGGCGCCACGGGTTGCCGTGATGAGAGCGGGGCGGGTAGCGCAGCAGGCGCCTTCGGCGGAACTTCTGCGGAGTCCGAGGGACGTTTGGACGGCTCGCTTCCTGGGCTACCGGAACGTGTTCCTCGCGGGCGAGATGACCGAGGCGCCCCTACTGCTCCGTGACGATCTGGTGCGCCTGGTCCCGCTGGGCGAGGCCGACCTGAATGGGCAGGTGGAGGCGATCGAACGGGCAACACACCTTCTGAGAGTGGTGCTCTTCGTCCCCGCCTGGGGAGTGAGGGTGGAGTGGCAGGGTTTCGAGCGCGAGCTGCCGACCGGCATCGGGAGGGGAGACGAGGTGGGTCTCGAGGTGCCGGCCCAGGCGCTGGTTCCGTTGGAGTCAGGATGAGCAGGGCGAACGGCTCGGATCGTGAGCCGGCGTGTTGGCAGCCGGAGTGTGGGCAGCCAGAGTGTGGGCAGGCGGCTTGTCGGCAGCCGGCGAGTTGGCAGCCGGTGTATCGGCAGCCGGACCGGGGGCCCGTGTGAAGGCGGTAGTGCTGGCGGGCGGTGACGTCGTCGTGACGCCGTACCTGCTCGAACTGCTGGAGGGGAGTCGGCTCGTGATCGCGGCAGACTCAGGCCTCCGCCACGCCGAACCTCTCGGCCTCGCACCCGCCCTGGTGGTAGGAGACTTCGATTCGGTGACGAAGGAGGTGTTGGCCAGCTTTCCGGACCTGCCTCGCCACCAGCACCCTGTCGACAAGGACCGACTCGACCTTGAGCTGGCCATAGACATGGCGCTGGAACGCGGGGCAGAGGAGCTTCTGGTGCTGGGCGCCTTCGGCTCACGCTTCGACCAGTCCCTGGCGGCCCTGCTCATCTGCGCTCGCTTGTCACGAGCCGGAGTCCGCATCTCGCTGCACGATGGCGCGCGGGACGGGTACGTGGTACCAGGAGGCTCTGCCCTGTCGCTCGAGTTGCCTGACGCGACCGTGTTCAGCCTGCTGGCGCTGGAGGAGTCGCGGTGCAGCGTGGACGGCGCCGAGTACCGCCTCGATGATGTCCGCCTACCGTTCGGAGTGGGCCTCGGGGTGGCGAACAGGGCGCGAGGCGGTCCCCGGCTCGAGGTCAGGACCGGCCTGGTCGCCCTGCTGGTGGAACGCAGCCTCGAGTGATCGGAGCGCTGACCGACTTCGCTTCAGCCCCGGAGCCTTGGTTCCTCAGCTGACGGTCCCCTGCTCGATCGGCACGCCCACCATGTTCCCCCACTCGGTCCAGGAACCGTCGTAGTTACGGACGTTGGGGTAGCCGAGCAGGTACTTGAGGACGAACCATGAGTGGCTGCTCCGCTCGGCGATGCGGCAGTAGGTGACCACCTCCTTCTCGGCAGTGACCCCCTGTGGCGCATATAGCTTCTCCAGCTCCTCCTTGCTCCTGAAGGTACCGTCGGGGTTGGCGGCCTGCGACCAGGGTATGTTCTTCGCGCCCGGGATGTGTCCGCCTCTGAGCGCCCCCTCCTGGGGGTACTCGGGCATGGCGACCTTCTCGCCGCTGAACTCTGCGGGGCTGCGGACGTCGACGAGGGCGCCCTTCCCGTCACGTACCTGCAGCAGGTGTTGCAGCACGTCGGCGACGTAGGCGCGGATCGACTCGTCACGGTAGGGCACCGCGTACTTGCCGGGCGCGTGGTCCGGCGTCTCTGTCACCAGCTCGCGGCCTTCGTCGGCCCACTTCTGCCTCGCGCCGTTCATCAGCCTTACGTCCTCGTGCCCGTTGTACTTGAAGAACCAGAAGGCGTACGCCGCCCACCAGTTCGACTTGTCGCCGTACAGGACCACGGTCGTGTCGTTGCTGATCCCCTTATCCTCCATCAGCTTCGCGAACGCCTGCGCATCGATGAAGTCACGGATGTCACCACGCTGGAGTTCCGTGTGCCAGTTGAGGATCACCGCGCCAGGGATATGTCCCTGCTTGTAGAGGCTGATGTCCTCATCTACTTCTGCGATCCGGACGTTGGGATCGTGCAGGTGCTGCTCGACCCAGTCGGTGGACACGAGCACGTCTGGACGGGCATATTCCATGATCTCTCCTCTTCTTCGGCGCACCCGAGTACTGATGCGATAGCTGGGATGTTGACACAATTTGTCAACTATCTCAACAGAGTGCGAAACATGATGGTTCTTACCGGGTGCACTAACTCGACTCTGAAACCGTCACGACGTCACGAGAGTCGGCTAGGGGCTAGCCTCTCCTGCCTTGCCATACGAAGCGATAGTGCTGAACGCATAACCGGTCGCCGTCAGCGTACTTCTCCATCAGCGAGGCCAGCGCGGGCCGGTGTTCCGGCGCCAGATAGTCAGGGTGGCCGGGCATGCGCGACCAGAAAGCTGCGAAGTCGAAGGCCGAGTCGAAGACCTCCCTGGCCTCGAACTCATCGACTCGCGCTTCCAGGAGACCGCTCGATGCCAGTCGCTCTTCGACGACATCGCGTCTTTCGCTGTGAACACCGATCATCCAGCCGCCAGGCCGCAGTAGCTCGGGGTGCAGGAGGATGCTGGTAGGTCCGCGCCGAGAGTAGATGAGGTCGAAACTCTCGGCTCCGAACGGTAGATCACGGGTGTCGGCATGTTCGAACCGCACCTTGTTCGTACCGGAGCGGGCTGCGTTCTCATCGGCCGCCGCGATCATCTTCGCCGCGAAGTCGAAGCCGGTAACCCTGGCTGAATGTCGGGAGACCTCCAAGGTGAACTCGCCGCTACCGCAGCCTGCGTCGAGTACGTGCATATGTGGCTCGAGCCGGCTGTGGAGCAACTCGACGAACGCATCCTCTCCGGACCTGCCCTCGACGACCGACGACCAGGTCTGGGTGTACCCGCCGAAGCGCTCGGCGACGCGGTCGTACCATCCGACGTGGTCGAAGTCCCGACTCACGTTCAGCAGTCCTCGGCCTTCGTTGCGTGCTCCAGGGAGAGGCTGTGCCGCTCGAGCACCGGCTTGATCTTCGCCTCGTCTTCGGTGACGCGTCTGTAGACCCAACGATAGTAGGGCCTGGCGCACACCACCCTCGTCGCTCGGTCTCGGCCCAGCAACTGCGCGAGCGCGTCGAACTCGAGCGTGCAGATGATCAGGTGGAGGTAGCTGCTCCGCTCGTTCGTCGCGCCCTCGGTTCCGCCGACAGGCACCTCCGGGTAGATTCTCCGGAACTCTGCTATCGCCTGCTCGGCGAACTCGCGTCGGGACGATTCGAACCAGTGGAACTGCTCGTGCAAGAAGGTCCCGAGGAGACCGTCGTCATCGTCGAGCTGTCGCGTGTTCAGGGTGAGTACCGGATGGCTGTGGGGTACGACGAACGAACGGATGATGACCTCGCGAGTGTAGATCCATCGGTCCAGGTCGTACCTCTCGAGCAGTCGCTCCAACTGCTCGCGGCCCCTGCGCTCGAGATCGGTATCGGCGTCACAGGTTATCGAGAGGATCGGGACTTCCTTTCACCTATCCCGAGCCGGGCTGCGGCCAACCGGGCGACCGCCAGGTCGAGTGTCGGTTCGTCTCCGCCGTCGAGGATCCAGGCTGCGGAGAGGCATGCGAACGCGACCGTCCACTCGAGGAACCTCGCCTGGTCGAGGTTAGCGGCATGGCAGATGAGCTCGGATTGACGATCGAACCGGCCTGGCTCCAACGCAACCTCGGCGTCAGGGTTGCGGAGCAGGTTGACGAAATCGAAGGTGCGCTCACCGAAGAGGCCTTTCGGGTCGATCGCCAACCAGCCGCGGTTGCCGAAATCGAGGATGTTGCCATGGTGCAGATCGCCGTGCAGCACCACCTGCTCGCGCTCTTCGGCGATCAGTCGACGCGCCAGATCGGCCGCCACCTCGAAGAGGCCGCCATGCTCATCGGCCACCGGCCACAGCGCTTCGAACCAACGAGACAGAGGCACCAGAGCCGGCAGCGGACGGCCCCTCTCAGCATGGAGCTCCGCCGCTGCCCGGCAGATGATGCGGGTAGCCTCGTCATCCGCCCCCTTCCGAGCCATCTCGCTGAGTGATCTCTCACCCGTCGCCCGCTCCATGAGCACCGCTTCGCCATCGAGCGCGTACACCTCAGCGGCGCCATCACCCTCCCACCACACCATCAGCTTCGCCCCGGCCCGCTCCTCTTCTGCCGTTGCGATCTTGAGCATCGCCGATTCACCATCGAGGCGAACCGGTATCAGTGTGCTGTGCGGCGTCTCGATCGGATCGCCGTCAGGGACGAGGTCCCAGCGCCGAATATAGTCCTGGACGTAAATTATCGGCAGTTACTCCAACCATTTAAGCTCGATCCGCTCGCCTACCGGACTCTCGAATCTGACGATCTGATTCTCTTAGACGTAGACGTGTTTCCGGTCCACGGCTACATCATAAGCATCCCCTGCAGTGCCCTCGAGAGTGGAGCCGGCAAGAACAGGGCAAGCGACAGCTACCGCCGAACGGCCGAACCTGGGCCGTGCAAGAATGCCGCGTGGGCAACCTTTCCGAGCCTCCCCTCGTGGTCGCGGTGGCGGCCGTGCTGTTCAGAGGCGAACGGTTACTGAGCATGCAGCGCAGCAAGACGAAGGACGCGGGACCCGGGCTGTGGGAGACCCTCTCCGGAAGGGTGCGCCCTGGCGAGGATCCTGTCGATGCGATCAAACGCGAAATCGCCGAGGAGTGCGGCCTCGAAGTCGATCTCGATCCTAGACCGGTGACCGCCTATCCGGCCAAGCGGATCAAGGAACCGATGGTAGTCATCGTCTATCGCGGACGAGCGACCGGTGGCGAGGTCGTTCTGAGTCACGAGCACGACGACTACGCCTGGCTCACGCCTGGCGAGCTGGCGCAACGGAGTCCGTTGCAACAGCTTGTCCGCGCTGCCGAAACGGCAGCGGCGCTTCCGTGGTGAGAGTCGCGCGGCTCGGAGCAACTTCGGAAGGAGTCGACCGTTGGATCTCGCCGAAGTCATCGCCATAGTCGAATCACTCGGACTCCCGGAGGGCGACTATGCTCTCCACGGCAGCGCTCCGCTGCTGGCGCACGGACTCGTCGATGAGATAAGCGATCTCGACATCGTTTCGCGAGGTGCTGCCTGGGAGTACGCCAAAACGTTGGCGCCGCTCGAACACGGCCAGAAGGACGATGTGGTGCGGCCGTCAGCGGGCGTAGAGATCTTCGACGGCTGGTTGGGGGACGACGCGAACTCGTTGATCGACGAGGCCGCGAGGATCGAAGGGATCCCGTTCGTGAGCCTCGAAGCGGTCCTGCGCTTCAAGAGGCGCCTCGGCCGGCCGAAGGACGAGATCCACATCCGGCTGATCGAGGAGTTCCTGGCGCGACGGGCGCGTTGACACCCCGCTGGGCCCCTGCTACGATTCTCGGCGATGACGTTGCAGCGCCCGAGAGCCTTCATCGACGGTTCGGACAATTCCGATGCGAGGAACCTCGGGACCTAGACGTCGCGATCGATCGCAGTCGTACACCCCGAGGTTCGAGCCTCGGGGTTTTCAATTAGGAGCGTGAAGATGGAAGCAGTAGCCAGTTCGCCGGTAACGCCGATTTCCCGATTGAACCGCCACGTGGGCGGTGAGGTGACGGTGCGAGGCTGGGTCCACAACCGGCGTGACCTGGGCGGCATCCAGTTCCTGCTCCTGAGAGACGGCGGCGGCCTGGTGCAGTGCGTATTCGAGGGCGCCGACCTACCGCTCTTCGAGAGCTGCGTCCGTATCGAGGGCAAGGTCGTGGAGAACGCCAGAGCTCCCCATGGCCTCGAGATCCAGGCTCGATCGCTGGAGGTGATCAGCGAGGCGAGCGCTCCGCCTCCGGTCGAGATCCCGAAAGAGGAGTGGCATGCCAACCCGGAGACGCTGCTCCAGTACCGGCACGTGACGGTGCGCGGGGTGAAGGCCCAGGCGACACTGAAGGTGCAGGCCGAGCTGGTCAAGTCGTTCCGGTCGTTCCTCGATGAACACGGGTTCACCGAGATCTTCTCGCCGAAACTGGTGGCCGCCGGTGCGGAGGGCGGGGCGAACCAGTTCGAGGTCGACTATTACGGGAAGCGGGCTTACCTCACCCAGTCGCCGCAGCTCTACAAGCAGATCATGGTGGCGGTGTTCGAACGGGTCTACGAGGTTGCGCCGGTCTACCGGGCTGAGCAGTCGCATACCAGCCGGCACCTCTCCGAGTACCTCTCGCTCGACGTCGAGTTCGGTTTCATCGAGGATGACGGCGACGTCATGGACCTCCAGGAAGCGCTGGTGAAGTCGATGATGCGGCAAGTGGCGGAGCGCTGCGCCGCCCAGTTCGCCACGCTTGGCGCCTCGCCGCCGGACACTGCTCCACCTATCCCGCGGATCCCCCTGCTCGACGCACGCGAGCTTGTGAAAGAGCGTTACGGGCATGCCACCGGCGGCAAGGACCTCGACCCCGAGGCCGAGCGGCTGCTAGGGCGTTGGGCGCAGGAGGAGCACGGCAGCGACTTCGTATTCGTGACTCGCTACCCACAGGCGGCCAGGCCGTTCTACACCTACCCCACCGATGACGGCCTCACACGCGGCCTCGACCTGCTGTTCCGCGGCGTCGAGATCAGCTCGGGTGGCCAACGCATCCACAGCTACGATCGCCTGGTCCAGGAACTGCACACACGTAACATGGACCCTGACTCGTTCAGCGGGTACCTGGAGGTGTTCCGCCACGGGATGCCGCCCCACGGCGGTTTCGCCCTCGGGGCAGAACGCCTCACCGCGCTGCTGCTCGGCATCCCCAACGTTCGCTTCGCCAGAGCCTTCCCGCGGGACGGGAGCAGGTTGCAGCCTTGAGGGTCACCTGGGCGCTGTTGACCGCACTGCTGGCGACGAAAGCGACCGCCCACGAGAAGTGGTTCGTGGAGAGCGCGGAGTATCAGGCGCATCTCTCGAGGGCATTCGGCCCACCGGCGATCTGGTACGTCGCCGGCGCCCTGCTTCTGGTTCTCCTGGCCTACGCGCTCTGGAGGTTCCGCGGCCGGCGCGGCATACTCCCCGGACCGGAACTGTTCGGCGCGACTCCGGGCGGCCGTAGCAGGCTATACGGACTTGCGCCCATGATCCTGGGTGTTCACGTCGCCGTTCCACTCCTCGCGGCCGGGGTCAGCGGCACCCTCTTCGCGTCGAGCGTGCCTCTCGAAGGCGGCTGGCGCTTTCTGCTGGGGCTGATGCAGACCGGCATAGCCCTCTCCTTCTTCTACGGTGGCCTTACCCGCCCGGCTGCGGTCGCTCTCGCGCTCCTGTGGCTGCTCGGAACGGTCGTCACCTCGCCTGTTGCCATGCTAGAGAACATCCACATGCTCGGCTTCGCCGCCTTCTTCTTCCTGACCGGCCGCGGACCTTACGCCATCGATCGGCTGATCTTCCCGCGGCTCGAACCTCCCGCCCACCTCGCGCGTCACGCCGTAGCGGCCCTCCGGATAGGCGCCGGCCTCAGCTTCATCGTGGTCGCCTTCACCGAGAAACTGGCCAACCTGCCGTTGGCTCTCTCGTTCCTGAACGAGTACCCACTCAATTTCACGGCCGAGCTGGGGATACCGATGAGCGACCTGAGTTTCATACTCAGCGCCGGGATGGTCGAACTCATCATCGGCCTGCTCCTGATTCTCGGAGTCTTCGTGAGGGCGACCATCGTGGTGGCGTGGCTGCCGTTCAACCTGACCCTCACCGTCTTCAACTGGATCGAGTTGGTGGGCCACTTGCCCTTCTACGGGATCATGGCGCTGCTACTCGTGTGGGACCCGCACGACCGTGACGGTTGGGTGGAGGGTCTCCGGCTGCCCGAAGCAACCCCGCCGCAAGCCGGGCGGCCACCGGAGCACACCGTTCAGGGTTACAGGGCGGGCAAACCGGGACGGACCGATTAGACCGGAGTGCCCGGCTCCACCAGATCGGCATGCTCCAACTGGATCGTCACGTGATCGATGCCGAACTCCTCGTGCAGGCACTCCCTCACGCGCACCAGCGTTTCCTGACGGAACTGCTCGCGGCGCACCACCACGTGGGCCGACAGCGCAGGCATCCCGCTCGTGATCGTCCAGACGTGCAGATCGTGCACGTCGTCCACCCCGGTGCAACCGAGCAAGCGGGCCCGCACGACGTCCACGTCGATGTCCGGCGGCGCGCCTTCGAGTAGCACGTTCACCGTCTCCTTCAGGAGTCCCCAGGCCGAGTACGTCACCAACACCCCGATCAGCACCGACGCGAGCGGGTCAACCCAATTCCAGCCGAGCAGCCAGATGAGGCCTCCGGCGACTATCGCGCCGAGACTGCCCAGGGCGTCGGTCAGCACGTGCAGCCAGGCTCCTCGTACGTTGAGGCTCTCGTCTCGCCCGCCGTGGAGGATCGCCAGGCCGGCGACGTTCACCATCAAGCCGCCCAAGGCCACGAGCATCATCGCGCCGCCTTCGACCTCGAGAGTCGACCCCAGGCGCCTGAACGCCTCGTAGAAGATATAGGCGCTGATCGCGACCAGCGTTGCGGCATTGACCAGTGCGGCGAGGATCTCGCTTCGGTAGTAGCCGTAAGTGTGGCCGCTGGTCGCCGGTTTCTTGGCGATCCATACCGCGAAGAGCGACAGCGCCAAGGCTCCCGCGTCGGAGAGCATGTGTCCGGCGTCGGCCAACAGCGCCAGGGAGTTGGTGAGCAGCCCGCCAACGACTTCGGCGACCGCGTAGAGCAGCACCAGGACCAGCACGGCAGCCAGACGATTGCGCCGAGCTTCAGATGCCGGAGCTCCTCCATGGTCGTGAGAGTGAGCCATCGGTGCTCAGGCTACCGGGAAGAGCGGTACTGGCCGGGTTTCCCGCAGGACCACGTGGCACTCCCGGCAACGAGGCTCGTAGCGCTCCGAGGCCCCGACCAGGATCACCGGATCGTCGAAGTGCGCCGGCGATCCGCCGATGAGCCGCTGAGTCCTGGTCGCCTGGCGGCCGCAACGACAGATCGCGGTGAGCTTCTCGACGAGTTCGGCATGCGCCAGGAGTTGCGGCATCGCTCCGAACGGCTCGCCTCTGAAGTCAAGGTCGAGACCGGCAACGATCACCCGGCGGCCGGCGTCCGCCAACTCCAGCGACAGGTCGACCACCTCTGGGCCGAAGAACTGACACTCGTCGAAAGCGACTACCTGGACCTCGTCTCGCAGCGCGGCCCGAACCGCTGCCACGTCCTCCACCGGCACCGCCTCCATCTTTCGGCCCGTGTGCGATGCGACCGACCGGGCGTCGTAGCGATCGTCGATAGCCGGCTTGAACACCTGGACTTCCTGCTTGGCTATGAGGGCCCGGTTGACCCGCCGGATCAGTTCCTCCGACTTCCCGCTGAACATCGGGCCCACGATCGCTTCCAGCCGCCCACCGCCGAACTCGAAGAATGGCATTCGCCCATGCTATCCCAGGCCTGGCGGAGCCTCTGCCCGGTGCTTCATAACGTACGGCTGCATGCTCTCCGGTCCGGCGGACACTCTCGTTCGGATGGCGTAGCGGGGACGAGCGCCGGCCGGTGACCGCCGGAGGGCGCGAGAAGGGCGGCAGGAACGCTGCTCGTCGCGACACCGGTGAGCGCGGGTCGAGCTGTTACAGTGCTGCGATATGAACCGCATGCACGGAACGACGATCGTCGCTGTCCACCGGGACGGGGTCTCGGCCATCGCAGGTGATGGCCAGGTCACCCTCGGCGAAACGATCGTGAAGAAGGGGGCGGTGAAGGTGCGCACCCTGCACGACGAGCGGGTCCTGGCAGGGTTCGCAGGGGCAGTCAGCGACGCCTTCACACTCCTGGAGAAGTTCGAAGGGCACCTCGACGCCAGTCGTGGGAACCTGCTGAAGGCGGCAGTGGAGACGGTCAAGGAGTGGCGTACCGACCGCGTCCTGCGCAATCTGGAGGCGATGCTGATCATCGCCGACGACGAGCAGATCCTCACTCTCTCCGGCGTGGGCGACGTCATAGCGCCCGACGAGCCGGTTGTGGCGGTCGGTTCCGGTGGCGCCTACGCTCAGGCTGCTGCTCTCGCCTTGTTGCGCAACACCGACCTGGGCGCCGAAGAGATCGCCCGGCAGGCGCTGAGCATAGCGGCCGACATCGACATCTACACCAGCGGTACCGCCACTGTCCTCACGGTTGGCGCAGAGCAGGATCACGACCAGGGGGCGAGATGACGAGTGAAGCGATCCTGAGGGCGGCGGCCGACCTGACACCCTTGCAGATCGTGGAGGAGTTGGACAAGCACATCATCGGCCAGCACAAGGCCAAGCGGTCGGTGGCTGTGGCGCTTCGCAACCACTTCCGTAGGCGGCAACTTCCGGAAGCGATGCAAGCCGAGATAGTGCCCAAGAACATCCTCATGATCGGTCCTACGGGGGTCGGCAAGACCGAGATCGCCCGGCGGCTGGCCCGGTTGGCGAAGGCGCCGTTCGTGAAGGTGGAAGCCACCAAGTTCACCGAGGTCGGCTACGTTGGTCGGGACGTGGAGTCGATAGTGCGAGACCTGATGCAGGCCGCCTACGTCATGGTCGAGAACGAGAAGAAGGCCGAAGTCACCGAACGGGCGGCCCAGGCCGGCGAGGAGCGTCTGCTCGATGCCCTGCTGCCGGGCGGCACCCAGGAGGGACGCGAGAAGATGCGCTCCCTACTTCGGGCCGGCCAGCTCGAGGCCCGCACCATCGAGATCGAGGTGAAGGACGAACGGCCCATGGCGGCGATGATGCCGGGCATGGAGGAGATGGGCGTCAACCTGCAGGACATGCTTTCGAACGTCCTACCGAAGAAGCGGGTGAAACGCAAGACGACCGTCGCCGAGGCGCGAAAGGTGCTCGAAGGCGAGGAGGCAGAGAAACTGATCGACCACGACGAGGTGACTCGCGAGGCGGTCTACCGGGCCGAGAACGCCGGCATCGTCTTCATCGACGAGCTCGACAAGATCGCCGAGTCGGGCGGCAGTTCGGGGGCCGACGTCTCGGGTGAGGGAGTCCAGCGCGACCTGTTGCCGGTGGTCGAGGGAACGCAGGTGAATACCCGTTACGGGGCGGTCAAGACCGATCACGTACTCTTCATCGCGGCGGGCGCCTTCAGCGTCTCCAAACCTTCGGACCTCATACCCGAACTGCAGGGGCGTTTCCCCATCCGGGTAGAGCTGGAAGAGCTCACCTCCGCGGATTTTCAGCGGATACTCACTCAGCCGGAGCACTCGCTCACCCGCCAGTACACCGAACTCCTGAAGGTCGACGGTAGCTTCGTGCGCTTCGAGGAGTCGGGCATCGAGTCGATCGCCGAGTACGCCGAGCGGGTGAACCGCGAGGTGGAGGACATCGGCGCGAGGCGCCTGCATACGATGTTGGAGACGGTGCTGGAGGACATCTCGTTCGCCACCGGTCTGGGCGACGTGGTCATCGACGGCGCATACGTTCGCAAGAAGCTCGAGGACATCGTTGACAGCGAGGACCTGAGCCGATTCGTACTCTGACCCGTACGGTCGTATGGCTTGCGTAGTGCCCCGGGCAGCGACCAGCGGAGGTAGGCAATGGCTGAAGTAGCGCTCTTCCACCACGCCCTCGGGCTCACGCCCGGCGTCGTCGGTTTCGCCGACGAGCTGCGCGCGGCCGGCCACATCGTCCACACTCCCGATCTCTTCGCCGGCAGGACCTTCAGCACTATCGAGGAGGGGGTCGGCCACGCCCGGGAGATCGGCTTCGGCGAGGTCATCGCCAGGGCCGAGCGGGCTGTCGCCGATCTACCCGCGGGACTCGTCTACGCCGGTTTCTCGCTGGGCGTTCTGCCGGCCCAGAAGCTCGCTCAGACCAGGCCGGGCGCCAGGGGCGCGCTGCTCTTCTACTCGTGTGTGCCAATGGGTGAGTTCGGCGCCTGGCCGAAGGGCGTTCCGGTACAGGTACACGGGATGGACGAGGATCCCTACTTCGCGAAGGAGGGCGACCTCGACGCTGCGCGCGAACTCGTGGAACTCGCCGAAGAGGGTGAGTTGTTCGTCTACTCAGGCGACCAGCACTACTTCGCCGACCGCACCCTGCCCTCCTACGACCCTGAAGCCACCGCGCTCCTCACCCGCCGGGTGCTCGACTTCCTCGCCGCCCGCTAGGCGACCCGCCTACAGGTCCCAGTAGCGCAGCTCGGCGGTATCGAGGCCGGAGACGCTGCGTCTCGCGAACTCCTCGAGCCCGTCTCGGTCGGGGAGTTCGAGGTGGTAGCGGAAGTTGGACAGGTAGCGCTGCATCACTTCCTGGGGCACGCCTCGGCGCGGGCCCTCCAGTTCGGCCACCCGACCTATCTCGGCCAGGCCCCGGCGTCGGGCATCGCGTAGCCGCTCCACGAGCCGCTGCGAAGGCGACTTGCCCCTCGGCGAAGCCCAAACGGCGAAGGTGAAAGGCAGCCGGGTGAGCCTGTACCAGGCCTCACCGAGGTCGGTGAGCAGCGGCTGGCGGCCGCCGATCCTGCGCCTGGCGACTCCCTCGGTGAGCGCCGAGTCGCCGATCAGGAGCGCCGCGTCGCATACCTCCAACATCGCATCGAGGTCGGGCGGCAGGGGCACCAGTTCCGCCTCCATGTCGTTCCCGATCAACAGCACACGCAACAGCTCGACGCTGGTGGCCGACTCTGTGGTCACCGCTATCCTCGCTCCGCTCAGTTCCTCCCAGGGCCGCCAGTGGAAGAGCATCACGCTGTACACGGGCCCCAGCGTTGCGATCGAGAAGTCGGGCAGGGCGACGAGCCGTTCGCGGTGGCGGATGTACTCGATGCTGGAGACGAGCGTGAGATCGATCTCGCCGGCGAGCAGCATCGCGTTCAGCTCACTGGGTACGCCCTCGACGAACTCCACGCTTGTCTCCTCGTCCTGCCACGGCGAGAGGCCGTAGTGGAGGGGCGCCACGTTGGCGTAGGAAACGACGCCGAGGCGTTCGACCCGTCCGGGCCGTTCGGCCAGAGACGACTCGGGGGAGCGCTCAGGCATGCACGAACAGCTCGTTGTAGAGAGCATCCCTGCGCACGGGGATGCGACCGGCATCGCGTATCAACCGGACGAGCTCCTCCTCGGTCATCCCGGACTCGGTGACGGCGCCGGAGGCGTGGGCTATGCGCTCGTCCTTGATCGTTCCGTCGATGTCGCTCACGCCTGCCGAGAGGGTCACCTGGGTGAGTTCGGGGGTGATCATCACCCAGTAACCCTTTATGTGGGGGAAGTTGTCGAGCATCAGCCGGGCGACCGCGAGGTTGCGAAGGTCGTCTACTCCCACCGTATGCTCGGTCCTGCCCAACTCGACGGCAAGAGGGTTGTTGTCGGGCTGGAAGGCGAGCGGGATGAACGAGAAGAAGCCTGGCGATTCGTCCTGCAGCCGCCGCAGTCTCATCATGTGATCGAGCCTGTCCTCGAGCCGCTCGACGTGCCCGTAGAGCATGGTCGCGTTGGTCGGTATCCCGAGTTCGTGAGCGGTACGATGGATCTCCAGCCACCCTTCGGCCTTCACCTTGGCGCGAGCGATCCGCCGACGAACGTCCTCGGCGAAGATCTCGGCCCCCCCACCAGGCATCGCCACCAAGCCCGCCTCCTTGAGCTGGCTGAGGACCTCCCGGTAACCGAGCCGCGGCCTGGTGATCTTGGTGAAGTGGTGTATCTCGGCGGCTGTCCAGGCCTTGACCTGCACTCCCGGGTAGCGTTCGGTGAGGCCGCGAACCAGGTCGAGGTAGTACTGCCAGTCGCGCTTCGGGTGATGTCCCGACGAGATATGGATCTCGGTGAGGTCGGGGTGCCAGTGTCTGTCGACGTACTCCCACACCTGCTCGAGGTCGTAGTCCCAGACCCCGTCCTCGCCGAACTTCCGTTGGAATCCGCAGAACGTGCAGCCGACGTAGCAGACGTTGGTCTGCGAGAGCCGCAGCGAGTGGACGTAGTAGGCCTTGTCGCCCACCATCCGTTCCCTTCGGATGTCGGCCAAGCGGGCCACCGTGGCTAAGTCGGGCGTGCGGTAGAGAAGCAACCCGTCTTCGAAATCGAGCCGCCTGCCCTCGAGCACCTTGTCTGCTATCGGCTCGAGTGCAGAGTCACGAACGGGCATGTCACGTACGGAAGCGACCGTCATCGCCAGCGAAGTATAACAGCGCCTCCCCGGAAGGCCGGTCCACGTGCGCCCGCGACTCGCAGGCATGACGACCGTTGATCGCAGCTGGCCCTCACGAGCCCAGCCGAGTTCCGGGAGTGGACTACTTCATCGGCCGAGAGCGCCCTTCTGGCCGATACTTAAGCGAGCTGTAAGGCGTCATCGTACGATGACTTGGGGCGGCGAACTAGGAGTGGTTACCGATGAGCCGCGCGCGAGCTTCGATCACCCGGGAGGCCCCGGCCGGGCCCCCGTCAGTGAAAGCCGGTGTCTTCTACGGGGTCGTCGCAGCGGACGGCCGCGTCCAGCAGTGCAGCGACGGCCTCGCGAGGCTGCTGGGCCGCGAGTGCCTGCTGGGAACGCCGCTGCTTTCACTGGTGCACCGTGACGAGAACGCGCACCTGGCCGAACGGATCGCTGCGGCTCAGTCTGCCGCCGCTGCGGTGTCAGGGCGCTTCAGGCTGTCATGCGATCCAGCTGCCGAGCTCCGGGCCGAACTCACCCTGATCCCCTTGGGCGACGGCGGGCAGGGGCCGAGCCCGATGGTGCTGCGAGTCAACCTGTTCGCCGGCCGTGGCGAGGCCGACGCAGGACTGCTGAGCGCCGAGTCGCACTACGGCGCGGTGCTGGCCGCCCTCGAGCAGGGGATCATCATCCAGGACCTCCAGGGGGTGGTGACCGACTGCAACGAGGCGGCGGAGCGGATCCTGGGCACCGATGTTCGAACCCTCAGCGATGACAGCGTGCGGGGCCGCGGCTGGGGTGCCATCGACGAGGACGGCACCCCTCTGCCGCTCGAGAGGTACCCGTCGATGCAGGCGCTCCGAACCGGACGTCCCGCCAGCGGTGACATGGCCGTCCGCAGAGGCGACGGCAACCTGGCCTGGATCTCGGTGAGCAGCACGCCCCTTCGCCTGGAAGGGGAATCCGATTCGTACGGGGTCGTCTCCTCGATATGGGACATCACCTCGGAGCGGGAGAAGGAGCGGCAGCTCGAGCACAGCCACGACCACGACGCGCTTACCGACCTGCCCAACCGCAGCGCCTTCTTCGAGATCGCCCGCAGATCGTTCGCGAGCGACCGGCGCCGGCAAGGCGTGCGAGACGCGGTGCTATTCCTCGACCTAGACGACTTCAAGCGGGTGAACGACATGTTCGGGCACTCGGTAGGCGACCAGTTGCTGGTTCAGGCCGCCCTCCGCGTGCGTCAATGCATAAGGCCGGGCGACGTCGCCGCGAGGTTGGCCGGCGACGAGTTCGCACTGCTGCTGCTCGACGTCGGCAGCGTCTGGAACGCGGTTAGAGTAGCCCAGCGGGTGCTCGAGAGCTTCACCGAGCCGTTCCGGCTGGCCGGGGTTGCGCTAGATCTGAGCACCAGCATCGGCATCTCGGTAGCTGCCGAGAGCGCTCGCGACCCGGACGCCGTCATCAGTCAGGCCGATATCGCGTTGCGCCGGGCAAAAGCCGGCGGCAAGGCGCGCTACGTCGTCTACGACGCTCACCTCGACGCGCGCGTCAAGGACAACCTGGAGATCGAGGCCGACCTGCGTCAGGCGCTCGCGAAGGGCGAGTTCGAGGTGCACTACCAGCCGGTCATCGAACTGGGCACCGAGTCGGTGGCCGGCGCCGAGACGTTGCTGCGCTGGCGCCACCCGCGCCGCGACCTGGTGCCTCCCACAGAGTTCATCCCCGTCGCCGAAGACAACGGCACGATCCACCCGATAGGCGAATGGGTGCTGGAGCAGTCTCTCAGCCAGTTGAAGACCTGGCTTGAGAGCTACCCCCACTTCCATCTGGGGATAAACCTTTCTCCGAAGCAGCTCGAGTCCCCCCAGTTCCTGACCACCTTCGCGCGGATACTGGGGGTCTCGGGGGTGCCTCACGACGCTGTCATGCTGGAACTGACCGAGACCTACCTGATGCAGGATGTCGAACGGGCCGCACGCGACCTGCGTCGTTTCGCCGGCCTTGGCGTGCAGATCGCCATCGACGATTTCGGCACCGGCTACTCCAGCCTCAAATACCTGCAGCACCTGCCGATCACCCACCTGAAGATCGACCGCTCGTTCATCCAGCGGGTCGTGCGTGACGAGCGAAGCCGGGTGCTGGTGGAAGCGATCCAGTTGCTGGCCGACAAGCTCGACCTAAAGGTCATCGCCGAAGGAGTGGAGACTCGCGCCCAAGCCGATTTCCTGGCCGCCACCGGCTGCCGCTGGGCCCAGGGTTACCTGTTCGAACGGCCCCTGCCCGGTCCTTCCTTCGACGAGTATCTGCTACTGGACGGCAAGAAGGAGGCCGGCGCCTGAGGAAGGCGCCGGCTCACGTTCGTACTGTGGGCCGAGACCGCGTGTGCGCGGGTCAGCTCGCGAACCAGGGTAGCGCCTACTGAGGCGCCTGATAGGGCAGCGTCCCGCCTTCGGCGCCGAGGATCGCATCGACCGACGGCAGTGCCTGTTGCGCGGCCGGCATCAGATCGGTGGGCTCCGGTGGAGTGTAGGCGTCGGCCGAACCGACGATTATCCGACCCACCATCCCCAGGGCCTCGTGGGGTATGCAGAAGTAGTCGTACACGCCCTCCTCGGTGAGGGTCACCTCGAACGTCGCCCCGGCTTCCGTCAGGATGCCCGAGTTCCAGCACTCCGCCCCATCGGGGATCCGTTGCGGTTTGCCGTTCCCGTCGCAGTAAGCCGTAGCGCTGTGCTGGCCACTCTCGTTGATGAAGCGGATGGTGGTGCCGGGCGCAACGTGGATTCCGACCGGGTCGAAGTAGAAGTTCGCGCCCTCGCTGACCATCCTTATCTCGACGACCTCCCCTTCGCCACCCTGCTGGGCGAAGGCTGCTCCCGAGAACAGCAGTAGGCCGATGAGTAGTCCGATGAATCTGTTCATTCTGCTCCCCTTTCGGTTCTGTCCCTGCACGATGCTCGCACCGCGCCGCCAGGGAGAAAGGGCCTTGCCAGACAAACCGGTACCGATGTGAACCCCGGTTCTCCCCAGGCTGCCCGCCCGAGAGGGAAACTGTCGCCTACATGTGCAGCGCACGACCTTCGACCGCCAATGCCGCCTCCTTGACGATCTCCGAGAGGGTGGGGTGAGCGTGCACGGTGCGGGCCAGGTCTTCGCTCGAGGCCGAGAAGTTCATGGCTGCGACCGCTTCGGCGATCAGATCGCCCGCTCGCGCGCCGATGATGTGAACACCGACTATCCTGTCCGTCTGAGCGTCAGCGAGTACCTTCACCTTGCCCTCGGTGGATCCGAGAGCCCGGGCCCGGCCGTTGGCAAGATAGGGGAACACGCCTTTCTTGTAGACGATCCCCTCCTCCTTGAGCTGCTCCTCGGTCTTCCCTACCGTGGCTACCTCGGGTTCGGTGTAGACGATCCCGGGGATCACCTCGTAGTTGACGTGACCGGGCAGTCCGGCGAGGATCTCGGCGATCGCTACCCCCTCCTCCTCGGCCTTGTGGGCGAGCATCGGTCCTTCGATGACGTCGCCGATGGCGTGGATCCCCTCGACGTTGGTCATCAGGTTCTCGTCGACCAGTACCCTTCCCCGCTCGTCGGTCTTCACGCCCACGGACTCGAGTCCGAGTCCCTCGGTATTCGGTAGCCGGCCCACCGCAACCAGTACCCTGTCGGCCTCCAGCTCCTCGCCGCCCTCGAGGGTGACCACCGCCCCGTTCCCCTTCGCCTTCGCGCCCGTCACCTTGACGCCCAGGCGGAACTCGATCCCCTGCTTCTTGAAAGCCTTGAGGGCATCGGCGGCGAGTTCCCGATCCATGCCCGGCAGGATGCGATCGAAGTACTCGAGCACCGTCACCTGCGAGCCGAGCCGCTTCCACACCGCCCCCAGTTCGAGGCCGATGTAGCCAGCGCCGATCACGATCAACCGCTCGGGCGGCTTCTCGTAGGAGAGCGCTTCCGTCGAGGTGCCCACCCTGTCGCCATCGATCTCCACGCCGGGGATGCTGGCGACCTTCGAGCCGGTGGCGATAACGATCCTCTCGGCTTCCAGCTTCTCATCGCCTCTTTCGCCGTGCACCACGACCCCGCCGGGCCCGGTGATTTCGCCACGGCCCTGGTAGCGCTTCACCCGATTCTTCTTGAAGAGGAACGCTACCCCGTCGGTGTTCGCCTTGACGACTTCGTCCTTCCGCTTGAGCATCCGCGGCAGGTCGAGCTTGACGTTCTTCACCAGGACACCGTGCTTCTCGAGACCGTTCTGCGCCTCGAAGAAGCGCTCGCTGGACTCCAGCATCGCCTTCGACGGTATGCAGCCGACGCGGACGCAGGTTCCCCCCAGGGTTTCTTCCTGTTCCACGCAGGCGACATCGAAGCCCAGCTGGGCTGCTCGGATCGCAGCGACATAACCGCCTGGGCCGCCGCCGATGATTATCACGTCGTGCTTGGGCATGTTCTCCTCCGGCGAGGCCGCTGCCGGCCCCATTCTCCGCTGTGAGGCGCTGTGTACTAGACCTCCAGCAGCATCCGCGTGGGACGCTCGATCGCCTCCTTGATCCGCTTGAGGAAGGTGACGGCTTCCCGCCCGTCCACGATCCGATGGTCGTAGGTGAGGGCGACGTACATCATCGGCCGGATCTCTACCTTGCCGTCGATGGCCACAGGCCGTTCCTGGATCGTGTGCATACCTAGGACGCCGGACTGAGGCGGGTTGACGATCGGCGTCGACATGAGCGAGCCGAAGACGCCACCGTTGGAGATGGTGAACGTCCCGCCCTGCAACTCCTCGGGGGCGATCCTGTTCGCCTGGGCTCGAACCCCGAAATCACCGATCGCGCTCTCGATCTCGGCGAACGACATCCGCTCGGCGTTGCGCAACACCGGTACGACCAGACCCTTCGGCGTCGAGACGGCGACGCCGATGTCGTAGTAGTTCTTGTAGACGATGCTCTGATCGCGAATCTCGGCGTTGAGCTGAGGGATGCTCTTGAGCGCGTCGATAGCGGCCTTGACGAAGAACGACATGAAGCCCAGCCGCACATCGTAGCGCTTCTCGAAAGCCTCGCGGTACTCCTTGCGCAGTTGCATGACCTGGCTCATGTCGATCTCGTTGAAGGTGGTGAGCAGGGCCGCATTGCGCTGCGCCTCGACGAGCCGTTCGGCGATGCGGCGGCGGAGTGGGCTCATCGGCACCACTTCCTCCTCACGCTCGCCGGCCGCGGCCGGAGCGGGAGCGTTTTCGGTAGCGGCCGGTCGGGTCGATCCGGTCGCCGGCGCTTCGCTCTTGGCGGACGCCAGGTGCCGTTGCACGTCCTCCTTGAGGAGTCTGCCGCCCGGTCCGCTCGCCTCTACCTCTTCCGCCCGCAGGCCGTGCTCGTCGAGGAGCCTACGAGCGGCGGGCATGACCAACGGAGCTCCTTTGGCCGCCACGCCGCTTTCGACAGCGGAGCGTGCGGCGGCGGACGGTTCCTCGGCCTGCTTGGGCGCCGACTTGGGCGATTCGGCTTGTTGCGGCGCCGACCTGGCTGGATCGGCTTGCTGGGGCGACGACCTCACTGGTTCGGCTTGCCCGGCCGCGCCCTCCTCGATGTGAGCGATCACCTCTTCGACCTGGGCCGACTCGCCCTGCTTCTTCAGTACCTTCGTCAGCTTGCCTGCTACCGGGGCTGGAACCTCGACCGTCGCCTTGTCGGTCTCTACCTCGACCAACGGTTCGTCTTGAGCTACGGCGTCGCCCTCCTTCTTCAGCCAGGTACCGATGAATACCTCGGAAACCGACTCGCCGACGGCGGGCACTTTCAGTTCAACAGCCATGTCTGCTCCTCGTATGACGTAGGTGACGTCGCTCGCCCAGTTCCCCGCACGTTACCCGATACAGCGGTGCTGGCGCCCCTGAGGGAGGTTTCGCCCTCGCCTCCACTGAGGCCTCGCAACTCGGACCGCTCCCGCTCGCGCTGCTCACCGTGCCATCGTTTCGAACGCGGCCCGGATGATCTCGGCCTGCTCGATCCTGTGGCTGCTCGCCGAACCGGTAGCCGGGCTCGCCGAGGGCGGCCGGTACACGCCCCAGAACGGCCTCCCGTAAAGGGTGTGACCCCAATGTATCCGTAGGAAACGCCACGCGCCCATGTTCTCCGGTTCCTCCTGGACCCAGACGACCGGGACGTCATCGCGGTAACCGGCGAGCACCTCCTGGAGCCTCCCGTCTGGCGTGGGGTAGATCTGCTCGAGGCGAACGATCGCCACGTCTTCGAGGCCACGCTCCTCCCGTTCCGCGAGCAGCTCGAAGTAGATCTTGCCGGAGCAGAGGAGCACCCGGCGGGCCGAAGCTTGATCGACGGAGTCGTCGGGGATGACGTGACGGAAAGCGCCGTCCGCCAGTTCTTCGAGCGTCGAGACCGAACGCTGGTGGCGCAGCAGGCTCTTGGGACTCATGACGACGAGCGGCTTGCGGTATGGCCGCAACGCCTGACGACGTAGCAGGTGGAAGTGTTGGGCCGGGGTGGTCGGGTAGACGACCTGCATGTTGTCCTCGGCGCAAAGCTGGAGGAAACGCTCGAGCCTGGCGCTCGAGTGCTCGGGGCCCGAACCCTCGAAACCGTGGGGCAGCAGCATCACGAGGCCCGAGAGGCGGCCCCACTTGTCCTCGGCCGAGGCGATGAATTGGTCGATGATCACCTGCGCCGCGTTGTTGAAGTCGCCGTACTGAGCCTCCCACACCACCAGGGCGTCGGGCCAGTCGAGGCTGTAGCCGTACTCGAAGCCCAGTACCCCGGTCTCTGATAGGGGACTGTTGTAGATCTTCACCGGCGCCTGGGTCTCGCTCAGATGCTGCAGGGGCACGTAGGTGCCGTTGCCGTTGACATCGTGCAGTACCGCATGGCGGTGGCTGAAGGTGCCGCGTTCGCTATCCTGGCCGGTAAGCCTTACCCTGAAGCCGGCCTCGGCCAGGCTGCCCAGCGCTACCGCTTCGGCAGCGGCCCAGTCGAACGGGCGCTCCCCACGGGCCATCTCGACTCTCTGCCCCAGCAACCGCACGATCTTGGAATTGGCCTCGAAGCCGTCCGGGACCTGCGACAAGCGCTCCAGGATGCTCTTCACCTGGGCCCTGGGAAGCCCGGTCTCGACCTCGGGAACGTCCTCGTCCTTGCCGCCCCGGTACGGTTCCCAGACCCCTTCGCCTGCTGAGTAGTGGGGCCGGTAGTCCTCACGCCTTGCCTCGGAGAGCTCCTGCTCGAGCTGTTCGCGGCGCTGCTCCACGATCCGGTCGGCCTCGCCGCTGCCGATCTCGCCGGTCGCGAGCAGCCGCTTCAGATAGCCGTCCCGTACCGTCGGTCGTTCGCGGATCTTGCGATACATGTCGGGTTGCGTGAAGGCCGGTTCGTCGCCCTCGTTGTGACCGTGCCGCCGGTAGGCGTACATGTCGATGACGACGTCGCGGCGGAACTCGCGTCGGAAGTCCATCGCCAGTTCGATGGTCTGGGCCACCGCTTCCGGGTCCTCGCCGTTCACGTGGAAGATGGGGCTCTGCAGCATCTTGGCGATGTCGCTGGCGTAGGTGGTGGAGCGGCCCTGTTCGGGTCCGGTGGTGAAGCCGAGCTGGTTGTTGACTATCACGTGCAGCGCCCCGCCGATCCGGTACCCCGGGAGTTCGGAGAGGTTGAGCGACTCCTGCACGACCCCTTCACCTATGAACGAGGCGTCGCCGTGGATGAGGATGGCCAGAGCCTTCTCGCGCTCCTCGTCCCCGATCCTGTCCTGCTTCGCCCTGGTACGGCCCAAAGCCACCGGGTTTACGAACTCGAGGTGCGAGGGGTTGAAGCAGAGGGACAGGTGGACCTTGGCGCCCTCCGAGGTGAGCCAGTCACCCGAGTAGCCCAGGTGGTACTTGACGTCGCCGCGTCCCCGGTTCATCTCGGGATCGAGGTCCTCGAACTCGCGGAAGATCACCCTCGGGCTCTTCCCCATGATGTTCGCCAGTACGTTCAGGCGGCCCCGGTGAGCCATCGCCAGGATGACCTCCGAGGTGCCCTGGTTGCCCGCCTTCTCGATGGCCATGTCGAGCAGTGGGATGAGGCTCTCGCTTCCCTCGAGAGAGAAGCGTTTCGCGCCAACGAACTTCTTCTGGATGAACTCCTCGAAGATCTCGGCGTCGGTCAGCTTGGTCAGTATCCGCAACTGGGTGTCGCGCGAGAGGTCGAGCCTGTTCCGGCTCTGCTCCATCCGGGCCTGCAGCCAAGTCCGCACCTGCAGGTTGTCGATGTGCATGAACTGGGCGCCGATGGAGCGGGTATAGGTGACCTTGAGCGCTTCGATGAGTTCGCCGAGGGTGTGCACGGCCGGCATGTTGTCGGCGAGGACGGGGCGTTGCATGTCGGCGTCGGTGAAGCCGTAGTAGGCGGGGTCCAGTTCGGGCAGCGCTATCGTCTCACGACCGAGCGGGTTGATCTTCGCTATCCGGTGCCCGCGCACCCGGTAGTTGCGCACGAGTTTGTCGACCCGGTGCTGGAGCGCCGCGGCGTCGTCTTGCCCGGGCGTGGCGAGCACCCTGGCGCCAGCGTTGAAGAGGCTGCTGGGTCGGAACTGCGGTTGGAGACGGAAATGACCAGCGAAGCCGTTGCCGGCAGCCTGCCCGTTGGCTGCGCCGGCGAAGTAGGTTCGCCACTCTTCCGGTACCGAGGCCGGATCGTCGAGGTAGGCCGCGTACATCTCCTCGACGAAGGCCAGGCTGGAACTGTTCATGGTGACGTCTGCCTGACTCATGTTGTCATCTGACTTGGACTGTCGCTTCCTTCCTCCGCCGGTTCAGTACCGGCGACGCCCGTAACACGGACATCGTTCAGTTTCTGGCACGAGCGCATAGTAACAGGCGCGCTCGACCGCGGACCATCCGTTCCTGAGGGCTCGTCCGCCTCACCTCATGTCCCCTTGTAGCACCCAATCTGAGCACTCGGTGCCGCATATCTTACGGTCGCGGGCTGCCGCCTCCGGAGGCCACGGGGTAGATTGATCCGGTGGCCCACCTGGTGACCCTGGGAGAGTTGCTGGTCGACTTCATCGCCCACGAAGCCGGCGTGCCGGCAGGCGAAGCGACCAGTTGGAGCGCCCTTCCCGGCGGCGCACCCGCCAACGTGGCGGTGGGTGCGGCCCGGCTCGGGGTTCCCACCTCGTTCCTGGGCAAGGTAGGCGACGATCCGTTCGGCAGGATGCTGGAGCGCGCCCTCGCTGCCGAAGGGGTGGAAACGAGCGGGCTGCGCTTCGAGAAGGGCGCTCGAACAGCGTTGGCCTTCGTGAGCCTGGGCGATGATGGCGAGCGGTCGTTCCACTTCTACCGGCACCCCTCGGCCGACATGCTCTATCGCCCCGACGAGGTCGACCTGGAGGCGGTGAGGCAGGCGCGGGTACTGCACTTCGGCAGCATCAGCCTCATCGCCGAGCCGTCCCGAAGTGCGACGCTGGCAGCGGTGGAAGCCGCCAGGGAGGCGGGTGTGACGGTTACCTTCGACCCCAACCTGCGCCTCGACCTGTGGCCGGGGGCCGATGAGGCCCTCAGCGGGATCTTCGCGGCTATGGGGCAAGCCCACGTCGTGAAACTGAGCGAGGAGGAACTCGAGTTCGTCGCGGGGGGCGTCGGCGAGACTTATGCCCGGGAGTTGGCACGAGAGCTTGACCTCCTCGTGATCACCCGCGCAGCGAAAGGCGCCTTGTTGATAGCCGGGGACACGACACAGGAGGTACCTGCCTTCGAGACGAACGTGGTGGACACGACCGGCGCGGGAGACTCGTTCATGGCGGCACTCGTTGCCGGCATCGTCGCGAACCCGGGAATCGCGGAGCAGCCCGAGGCATTAAGGGAGGTGGCGCTTCGAGCCAACGCCTGCGCGGCCATCACGGTCTCGAGCAGGGGCGCGATCCCCGCGCTTCCCCACGCCGAACGACTCGTGGAGTTCCTCGCTCGTGAGCACGTCACCAAGTAGACTTCGCCAATGACCGTCACCATCGGAGCGATCCGCGAGGCCGCCGAGAGGATCGCGGGAGCGATCTACCCGACGCCCCTCATCCGCCTTCCCCTCGCCGACGAGGCCGAGGAGGTCTTCGTCAAGGCCGAGAACCTGCAACGAACCGGATCGTTCAAGCTCCGGGGGGCATACAACTTCCTCGCCTCGCTCACGCCGGCCGAGCGCGACCGCGGTGTCGTCGCCCACTCCAGCGGCAACCACGCCCAAGGTGTCGCCTGCGCAGCCAGACTGCTGGGGATCGAAGCGACGATAGTCATCCCCGAGGGCGCCCCGCACCTGAAAGTGGAGCGAACCCGCGCGCACGGAGCCGCGATCGTGCGGTGCGGCAACAGCAGCGACGAGAGGGAGCGGGTGGCGAGGGAACTCGTCGAGTCGGAAGGGTACATCCTGGTGCCTCCCTTCGACCATCCGCTCATCGTCGCAGGTCAGGGAACCGTGGGGCTCGAGATCGTTCAGAGCCTGAAGGGCGTCCGGAACGTCCTCGTGCCCGTCGGTGGCGGCGGCCTCTCTGCCGGTGTGGCCACGGCGATCGCCGCGCTCGCCCCCGACGCTCGGGTGATCGGAGTCGAGCCGGAACTGGCAGCCGATGCGAAGGAGTCGCTCGAGGTGGGGCGGCCCGTGTCGTGGTCGGCCGAGGAGGTCACCCGGACGATGGCGGACGGAGTACGAACGCAGCGAATCGGTGACCTCAACTTCGAGATCCTCCGCCGGCTGCTGGCCGGGGTCGTGACCGTGAGCGAGGAGGAGATCGAAGAGACCGCGCGCTGGTACCTGCTGGAGGCGCGTCTCGTCGTCGAGCCTACCGGCGCCCTCAGCCTCGCCGCTTATCGGCGCCTGCGCAGAGGAGCTAGCGAGCTCTCGCTCCTCCCGGGTCCCACGGTGGTGGTTGCCTCGGGCGGGAACGTCGGACAGAAGGCGGTCGCGTCCCTGCTCGACTGACGGACCTTCGACCGGGGGCAGCACGTGGTCGGCTGGGTCCTTCCGGGAGTGGTGAACCCGGTACTGCCGCCGACCGGAGGTGCGTTACGATGGGAGCGAGATGGACATCGCCCCGTTAGCCCTGGTCGTCCTCCTCGGGTACGGCCTGCTCATCGCGATCTCGCTGACCACCTGGACGGCTGTCGCCTATTTCAGGGAGGACGCCGAGGAGGCCGGCAAGCAACTGGAGCCCGCCGCGGCGCCCACCCGAACGCGGGCGCAGGTCAAGCGCGCCGTCAGCAACGATGAGGTGCGCGGCGCCCGCTCGAGGCGCGCCAGGAACGGCGCTGATCCCTTCTCCACGGGCGCGAAGTCGGCTGCCGTCGAAGGGGCCACCGCCTCCCGACCGGCCGCGGTTGCCTGGCAGCCGGAGGGTGTCCCCAAGAGGCCGCCGGCCAAGGAGGACTCTGACGAGGACGCCTTCGAGCGCTTCCTCAACTCCCGGTCCGATGATTTCGACCTGCGCTGAACGAGCGAATTGAGAGTCGGAAGCAGACAGGAACAACTCGAAGTACTGAACACCCTCGGGGAGGTGCTGAACCGCGAGCCGGAGTTCGAGCGGGCCCTCCCGGAGGCGCTGGAGCGGCTGGTGCGCCTCATGGGGCTCAGCACCGGCTGGGTGTTCCTGAGCAACACGAGCCAGGGCGACAGCCACCAGGGGAGCTTCTCACTGGCTGCGAGCACGGGATTGCCACCGGCGCTGGAGCGCGACGACAGGGAACCGCTCTGCAGCGGTAGCTGCGACTGCCAGGGCCTGCTGCGCAGGGGGAAGCTCGATCGAGGCGTGAACATGGTGACGTGCAGCCGGCTCGCCAAGGCCAGAGGCGACCGAGGCGGACTCGAACTCCACGCCAGTGTCCCGCTACTCGGGGCCCAGGGACCGGTTGGCATAGTCAATCTGGCCGCGCCCGGCGACACACGGTTCGAAGCGAGCACCCTCACCTTCCTGGCTGCCGTGGGCAAGCAGTTGGGGATCGCGTTCGAACGGAGCCGGCTGCAGGCCCGCAGGACCCGCGAGGCGCGCTACACGGCTACGCTCGAGGAGCGGGAGCGCATCGCTCGCCAGATGCACGATTCCCTCGCCCAGCTGCTCTTCGCGGCCGATCTCTCCCTGCAGGCGGCTCTTGACGAGCAGGGGGAGGACCCCTCCCCGTCGCTCGTACGGGCGGCGGAGGCGGTGGCGGGCGCTCTGGCCGACCTGCGCGGCCTGGTGGAGGTCCAACGACCGGCAGACCTCTCCAGCGGCCTGCTGCCGGCCCTCTCCCGGCTCGCCGAACGTACCGGCGGAGGATCAGTACGCGTTCATCTCGACAGCCAGCCGCTCGACGCCTTCGGCAGGGCCGCCGAGACGCTTTACCTGGTCGCTCAGGAAGCGGTAGGCAACGCGCTTCGGCACGGCGAGTGCACCAACATCTGGCTGCGGCTCGAGGCGGTCGAGGACAGGCTCCGCCTCACCGTCGCCGACGACGGGAAGGGGTTCGACCCGCACCGGGCGGCCGGCGGCCTCGGCCTGCAAGGGATGCACGACAGAACGAAGGGGGCCGGCGGCAGCTTCGCCATCGAGAGCGGGCAGGATGGCAGCCGGGTAGTGGCGGAGGTCCCATGGCGTACCGACTGATGCTGGTCGACGATCACCCGGTCGTAAGGCAAGGGCTCCGCTCCTTCCTCTCCCGTCAGGACGACCTCGAGATCGTCGCCGAGGCCGGTAGCCTGGCCGAAGCACGCGAGCGAGCGGCTCAGGTGAGCGGCGAACTCGACCTCGTCCTGCTCGACATCGAACTTCCCGACGGCAGCGGCCTCTCGCTCATCCGCGAGTTGCTGGACCAGCCGCACCCTCCCCGGGTGCTGGTCCTGACCTCCTTCCTCGAGCGCGAGTATGTGCGCGAGGCGCTGCGGCGCGGCGCGAACGGCTACCTCATCAAGCACGCGGGAACACAGGTGCTGCTCGACGGCGTCCGGGCGGTGCTGCGCGGCGAGATGCCGCTCGACCCCGCAGCGGCCAGGCTGCTCGCGCAAGACCGGAGCGATCCTGTCGCGGAGCTCACTCCCAGAGAGCGACAGGTACTGGAACTCCTGGCTGAAGGGCTTTCGAACCGCGACATTTCCCAACGGCTGAACGTGCGCGAGAAGACGGTCAAGTCGCACCTCGGGAACGTGTTCGCCAAGCTCGGTTTGCGCGACCGGACCCAGGCCGCGCTATGGGCTCGCGAGCACGGTTTGCAGACTACGCGTCGCTGAACTCCATGATCTCGTGCTGCGCGCGGCTGCGACTTTGGTCGCAGATGCAGCCCCGACCTCCGGCCGTTTCCGCCGGCTCCCCGATGAGCGACGCTGACGGCAGGAGGTTGGAAATGATCAGCGACTACACCATGTTCAAGCTAGCGACAGCCCGGGTGAACGACCTTCTGGCCCACGCGAACCGGCAGGGTCTTGTCCGGGGCCGCCGTCGGCAGAGGTGCGCTGCCGTACCCAAGGAGGCGGAGGGTGGCCCCAGGCCGGCAGGAGCGGCGAAGTGACGGCCCGCGAGTCTCCGGCGCAGTGGGGCGGACGGCCGGCTGCCGGCAGTGGCGCGCGGACCGCGCTGATTACCGGCGCCAGCAAGGGGTTGGGCTTCGCTCTCGCGCGATACCTCGCCTCGCGCCACTACCGGCTCGTCATAGACGCGCGCAGCGAGAGGGAGCTCTCCTCGGCGGCTGCCGAGCTTGCCGAGGTCACGACCGTCACCGCGGTCACCGGCGACGTCCGAGACGAGGCGCACCGGGCCGCACTCGTCGAAGCCGTCGGGGACGAACTCGACCTACTCGTCAACAACGCCTCGGATCTGGGGGTCACGCCGCTCCCCCCGCTCGTCCAGTACGACCTCGAGCGCTTCAGGCAGGTGTTCGAAGCTAACGTCTTCGCGCCGCTGGCGCTCGTTCAGGCGACCCTGCCCGCCCTGTTCAACGGCCACGGCCTGGTAGTGAACCTCTCCTCCGACGCGGCTCGCGGCGGCTATCCCGGCTGGGGCGCCTACGGAGCGAGCAAGGCAGCGCTCGACCTCGTCGGGCTCACTCTCGCCAACGAGCTGCAGGGGGTGACGGTAGTGAACGTGGATCCCGGCGACATGCGCACGGATATGCACCAGGCGGCCTTCCCCGGCGAAGACATCGGCGACCGGAAGTTGCCGCAGGAGACGCTGCCGTTCTGGGCCGGGCTATTCGAGCAGACCACGAATAGTTTGAACGGCAAACGCCTCGAGGCCCAGGCCGAGGTATGGGAGTCGGCGTGATGGCCTTCGCTACCGACCCTCGGGAAGCGCCGCGCCTGGCCACCAAAACTCCGGAGGAGCGGGGGCTTACTCGCGACGGCGTCCGACTCCTGGTGAGCGGCGCCAGCGGGCACCACCACGCCCTCTTCTCGGACCTGCCCGACCAGCTCGAGACCGGCGACCTACTGATCGTCAACAGGAGCGCTACTCTGCCCGCCTCGCTACCCGCGGTCGGCCGACTCGGCTCCTTCCGGTTGAACCTCTGCACCCGCTTCGGCGACAAATTGTGGCTTGCGGAGCCGCGCTGGTCCCGAGCACGCCCGGGCCCGCTACCGCTTGCGGATGGTGAGCTGGTGGAGGCCGGCGGGGCAGGCGCAACGATCCTCTCCACCTACCCGGGCATCCCCCGATTGCGCTTCGTCGATTTCCAGGGCGACTGGCAGGAGGCTGTAGGCCGTCAGGGCTCCCCGATCCGCTACGGTTACCTCTCGGAGGAGCCGGATCTTGGAGCCTACCAGACGATCTTCGGGGATCGCCCCGGGTCGGCGGAGATGCCGTCGGCCGGCAGACCGTTCACCGCGCGAACGCTCGAGGCGCTCGAGCGCCGTGGCGTCGAACTCGTCAGGGTGACGCTCCATACCGGGGTGAGTTCACTGGAGGCGGCCGACTTCCATGACACGGAACTCTTCCCCGAGCGCTTCGAGGTCGACAGTGAAGCCGCCCTAAGGCTCAACCGGGCAGCGTCCGGCGCAGGCCGGATCATCGCGATCGGCACCACCACGGTGAGGGCGCTGGTGAGCGCGTGGGACGGAGCACGCTTCCGCGCGGCACGCGGTCTCACCCGTGCCTACGTTCGTCGCGGGCGGTCGCTCCCGCCCATCGCCGGGCTTCTCACCGGTTTCCACGAGCCCAACTCGACTCACCTCGACATGCTCGAAGCCGTGGCCGGGCCGGACCTGCTGGAGTCGGGCTACCGGGAGGCGCTGAGGATGGGCTACCTGTGGCACGAGTTCGGGGACGTGCACCTGCTGCTGCCGGCCGCGTGTCCCTGACCTGCAGTAGAGAGTCGGGCGCCCTTCCGGACGCCCGACTCGATCTCTGCGGGGTGGATCAGGCCAGCGTCATCAGCTGGCGGTAGGCCTTCTCGGCCCGCTCGCGGATCTGTGAGGTGTCGGACTTCCCGGCCATCATCAGGTGCATGTTCATGTGTTGGTCCACGTCACCGAAGATCGAGTTGAGGATCTCGACCTCCTCGCGACTACGCAGAGTGGAGTCGTCACGGAAGGTCGTGGTGTAGGCGTACTCGAAGCGGCGCTCGTCGATCTTGCCGCCGAGGAAGCTCTCGAGCAGCTGGATGTAGGGCGCGAGATCGCTGCTGGCGCGCGGGTTCGTTGCCTGCTTCTCGCTCTGCGGCATCTTGCCGAAGCCCTGAGCGAGCGCCTCGGGGGTGATGTTCCAGTTGTCGACGTCGAACACGGGCTGGCCGTCGCGGAACAGGATCACCTGCGGGCTCTCGTGCTTGATACCGGTCTTCTCGGCCACCAGGTTCGAGGCGGCACGCGCCTCGACGACTCGGATGAGGCCCACGAACAGGTCCTCACGCGGCTCGAGCTCCTCCTGTACGAAGCCGAACCCCTGCATGGTCTTGTGGCAGGTCCCGGCCTTGAAGACGACGCTGGTGGGGTGCGCAGCGAGGAATTCGTTTACCTCTTCAGGGGTCGTGAGGTTGATGACTCGGTCTTTGAACATCTAGTCTCCTTATTTCGCTCCCACATTCTAGGAAACTTCGGGGAGCGCGGATGTTTCCTGACGCGTACCGCCGAGCGGACGCGTCGAGGGACGGACTCTCGGCCGCGGCCCAGGAAGACCGCGTCTGGATCTCGTTGACCGGTATAGGACCCGCTGGTAGACTTCAGTTTGCCCGGTGGATCGCACGCAGCCACGGGTTAGCGGCAGTCGCAGTCCGACCAGTTCTTGGAGAGGTGTCCGAGCGGTTTAAGGAGCACGCCTGGAAAGCGTGTGTGTGGGGCAACCTGCACCGAGGGTTCGAATCCCTCCCTCTCCGCCAGGAACGATCGAGCGCCCCGGTTCTCCGGCGGCGCTCCATTCGTCATGCGAGGGATGAAACCTCACAGGGCCCGTGTGCCATGCCGCTCGCCGGTGTTGAAGTAATGAATGTAATGCCGGATACATTACAGCAGTACCGCAGTTCGGCGGCGTGAGGGGGCGATAGCCTAGAAACTCCCATCTACACGTGGCTCAGGGTTGTTTCATGGCGGTTCGTCGGTGATAGGATGATGTGGTTTACAAGAGGGGATAAATCACCGCTTGGGGGCGGAGGTATTGTGAACCTTGTGGAATTGAGCGTCCTGGTACCCGAAGAACGCGTGGCCGAGTTCTACACAATGCTGGGGAACTGGTTGGCCGGCAACGTGGTGACGAACGGTGACGGGACGGATGGCCGCAGGCGCCGCCGGCGCACGCGGCAGGGTGGCAGGACGGCCCTGAACAGCCGGTACGCGGGCATCGCCCAGTACCTGAAGGATCAGAGCGGACAGACGGCCGAAGCCTCGTTCAGTCAGCTCGAGGAGGCCATAGGCAATAGCCTGCCCGCTTCGGCCGAGCGCCACCGCGCCTGGTGGGCGAACACCGAGCGCAACACTCAGGCCCGCGTCTGGATGGAAGAGGGCTGGCGGGTCGATCAGGTCGACTTCGACGAACGGAAGGTCACCTTCTCGAAGATCTGAACGAAGCCGTGATCTGAACGAAGCCGTGACGAGGGAATCCCGCTGGCCTGGGAGCGATCGCCTCAGGCCGGCAGGAGCGCGTCTGCAGTTGCGCCTCGGTCCGCTTGGACCGCGGAGACGATCGCGCAGGTTATCTGTGGCAAGTTGTGGAGACCGGGCCGGAAGGCAACGCGGAAAACCGGCACGCGGCGGAGCAGATCGAGGTACTGGCGCATCATCAGCGCCTTCCGCTCCGGGAAGCGGAGCGTGAAGCAGTAGGCGTGGGGCAGTACCAACGGGAACGCTTCGGCCGGCTCGAGACGCGACACCTCGACCACCGAGCCAGACTCCTCCGCGTCCTCGAAACGCTCCAGCACGCAGATGGCCGCGAAATTCGCCTGGGAGTGCCGGGAAGGGGCCATCTCCCCGGTGACCCTCGTCGACTCTCGGGACGGCGCCCCGAAGTGCTCGGCGGAGGGTCGGCGCAGGCGGATGGAGAACGGGACCTGACGCAGCCGCAACCGGTCGCCCTCGAATTCGAACACGACCGCATCATCGGCGTAGAGAGGATGGCCCTGCTCCTGCAACGCGTAGGCGAGCGTTGACTTGCCCGTCTCGGAGTGCGCGCACAGCGCCACGACGCCTCCGTCGACGAGCACCGCGCTGGCGTGGAGCACCTCGCTCCCCCGCAGCTGCAGGGTCGTGGGCAAGACGGTCCGATAGAAGGTGTCGAGCACCAGCCACTCCGGTACGCTCGCCAGCGGCAAGACGAGAGTAGGACGACCGGAGTCGCCCAGGAGGTAGCTGCCTACCCGGGGCACGTGCATCCAGCTCTCCTCGCCGACGATCTGACCGTAGGCGCAAGGGTTGCCGTACCTGTCGGCCCAGACTTCGATCTCGGGAGATGCGGGGTCCCAATCTGGTGGATTTCCGGTTGCGAAACGAAGTTCCATCACGTGCCTTCCGGTGTCCGGTCCGGTCACCCACGGTAGGCGGCCGGACCGGGCTGGTGAGCCTCTCTAGACCGGCTCGATGCTCGTCATCGACAGGCCGCCGTCGTCCTCGATCGGGCTGAACTTACCCCCGCTCACCTGAACGACTTCACGTACCTGCCCCACTACCTCCACCTTCATCTCGGTCCACTCCTTGCTCATAGACTCACCTCCCCCCCTCCAAGGACTCCTAGACACGCGGGCGAGCCCACGCTTCCAGGCTGAAGATCCGCCAGAGGGCGTCGACGGAGTGCGGATCGCTCGTTGCGAGAGATCCCCGGACGAACTCCTCCAGCTGCGCCGACTTCACCAGCCCGAGTTGGGCCAGCGCGGGCGCCCCACCCAGGCGTCGCCAGGCTGCAGATCCCTCCCCCAGGATCGTCTGGGCCAGCAGGTGCCTGCGGACCACCTTCTTCTGCCGCTCGAATCCCATGCCGGGGAAGCGACGAGCCAGCTTCTCTCGTGCCAGCGCCTTGCTGCGCCCGCCGGCGAAGAGCAGGTGCGGCGGTACCCGGCAGAGGAATTCGACCAGATCGGCGTCCCAGTAGACGTCGACCTGGCGCACCCCCGCGGCTCTCGCCGCCTCGAACTTCTCGTCGATCTCGAGCATGCGGCGGGGGTGCACCGGGAGCGATGCGATCGCTCGGGCGTAGAAACCGGATACGGTCTCGGCGGCCTGTGGTCGAGCAGGGATCGCCGGCAGTGGAACCAGCCAGTCGGGGACGTTACGGCTACCCCTTCCTGCCGCACCCGGCAGGCGGCGCACGTCGAGCAGTGGCCTCACTCCTTTGCGCCACACGACCCCTTTCAGCAGCTGGATCCAGGACAACTCTTGCGAGCGTCCCACCGACGCCAGATAGCGAACCAGACCGAGAAGGTTTCCGCTGCGCAGGTAGTCGGCGACGACGAGCGCGTCGACCGAAAGCCATTCGTCCCCTCCACTGCCGGTAAGGACCACCCGGCAGCCCTCCGTCGCGGCGAGGGAAGCGAGCGCGTCGGTCGCCGGACGCCACGGGTTATGGAGGGGAAGCGGGCTTCCGGCCGCAGTTTCTAGGCACGGTTGCAGCAGCCCGTGTTCCCCTAGCGCGTCACTCCACTCGAGGGTCAGGTGTTCGATGCCCAGGCGCGCGGCGACGGCCTTCTGCACCGGTGGCTCCTCGGTCTCTCCCGAGTAGTGGAGCGAGATCGCCAGGGGCGGATCGAGTCCCCGCTCGGCGGCCACGTCCACAGCTGTGGCGGCGACTGAAACCGAGTCGAGGCCGCCGCTGAGGAGGATGGCCGTTCGGCCGGAGGCGGCACGCGCCACCGCCCGGTGCAGGAGTCCGTCGAAGCGAGGAAGGTCCTCTCTGCCCAACCAGTCGCTCCCGCGTGGCGGCAGCGGCGGCCGCCAATATCGATGGGTGGTGAGCCCCTTCGCGTCGAAGCGCAGCCAATGGCCGGGCAGGAGACGATAGAGCGCGGCGTACGGCGTGGAGTGAGCGGGAGGGGCCGCCCCGGCAAGGGAGCAACCGATCACCTGCGGGTCGAGACCGGGGTGGGGCGCGGAGAACGAGTCGACGGACAGGCCGAGCTCTATTCCGCTCCCGCTGCTACGGTAGTAGAGGGGCCGGGTGCCGATTCGGTCCCGGGCAGCGAAGAGGCAGCGCCTGCGCTCGTCGACCAGGACAAGCGCGAACTCCCCGGCGATCCGCGCGGGCAGGTCCCGGCCCCACTCCTCGTAGGCGCGAAGGAGCAGCTCTGCCGCCGATCGGTCTCCCGGCTCAGCCAGCGAAACGGACAGGTCCTCGACGTCGTACAGGTAGCCGTCGAACAGCAGCCGGACGCCTCGTCGCTCGGCGAGTTGGGTTACACCGATCGGGCCGGGTTCGAGACGGAACCGCGCCGGGCCATGCGGACTCCCGAAGGTGACCGACCAACTGACCCTCTCGTCAACGGTTCGAACTGGTCTCGTTGCCAGTGTCATCATCCGCCCCCGGACAGCTCTGAGTTCGGCCGTGACGAGAAGCTCCTTGACCGTCGTCGCCAGCCGTCCCTACCCCTCTGCAATAGATCGAAGACTAAGGAGAATGTAGACCGGATTCCAATTCCCTGGACCGCTGGCATCACACCGGACGCGCTGCACCCTCCGGGGGCGACACCTATCGGGCCTGACGCTGCGAGAGACCCAGCCCCGTAGGCCGGGCCGCAGCTGACCTGCCGCCGCGGCCCGTTCCCCTGCTCTCGAGATTCCTACTCCGGCTCCTGGTAGTTGACCGTCATCAGATCGACCGGCGGTGTGTACTTGCCCAGGTTGCCCTGCACCACTTCACTGACCTGACCAACGACCTGCACCTGCATCGCTTGCCACTCCTTGCGCATCCGCTTCACCTCCCCCCTCCAAGGACTCCTAGACACGCGGGCGAACCCACGACTCTAGCCGCAGCAGCAGCCAAACCTCGCTCAGGCGCCTGGTGTCCTTGCCGGACACCGCTTCCCGAACGAACCGATCCACTCCACGTGGCTCGACCGCTCCGATACTGGCCAGCGCCTTCGCGCCCCCGAGCGCGCCCCAGGCGGCGCCTGCTTCCGCAAGCAGAACTTCGTTGACGAAACCGCGGGCCACGAGCTTCTTCTGGCGCTCGAAGCCGAGGCCCGGGAAGCGTCGCGCCAGTCGGCTCCTCACGAGGCCCTTGGTTTGCCCGCCGGCATAGAGGATGCGAGGCGGCACCCTGTAGAGGAACTCGATCAGGTCCGGATCCCAGTAGACGTCGTGGTGCCTCGCTCCGGTCAGCCGTCCCTGCTCGTAGGTCTCCTCGAAGCTCGGTGCGAACAGCGGGTTCTCGAACATCTCCATGACCAGCCGGTGACGGAAGCCGGCCTCAGGCAGAGGGGCCTCGCGCAAGGTCTCGTCCACGCTCCACCTCGTCCGCCTCTCGACCTCCCGCCGGAGGGCCGGGTCCGGCAGCAACCAGGCGTTTCGGCCGGTCAGCCTTCTTCTTACGGCAAGGTCGGCGCGGCGACGCCTCAGGGCGGGCGTCAATCGATCGAGGAGATCGGCGTAACAGGCGCTCAGCAGCGGCCTGGCTCCACCCTTCCAGAGGATCGATCGGACGGCTCGCAACCGACCCAGCCGGGAGGCCCGACTCAGGGCAGCGGTGTGGGCGAACAGCTCGCGAACCTCGAGGGAGCGGATGAGGTCGGCTGCGACGATCGGGAACATCGTCAGCCACTCGTCGCCACCGCGACCGGTGAGGATCGTCGTGCATCCGGCGTCGGCGCCGGCCTTCGCCAGCCTCAGGTAGGCAGGTAGCCAGATGTTCTGCAACGGCGCCTCGAGGCTGGCCGACAGCGCCAGCGACTTCGAGAGCAAGCCTTCGTTGCCGGCGACCTCCGCATACTCCAGATGCAGCTGCGGCAAGCCGAGCTCCTTCGCGACGCCCCGTTGGACCGCTTCCTCCCGAAGACGCTGCGGGAAGATGAAGGAGAGGGCCAAAGGCTTCTCGAACCCGATGCGCTGGCAATGTCCGGCTGCGGCGACGGCAACCGAGACGGAGTCGATGCCTCCACTCAGGAAGATCCCGCACCTGCCGCCGTCCCAGGCTCTGCCCACGGCCCGCTCGAGCTGCTGCGGGAAGGTATCGGCTTCCTCCTGGCACATCCAGCGCGACGCATGACGGGTTGTGGGGAGCCGCCAGTAACGTTCGATCCGCAACCCCGACCCGTCCAGCGTGAGCAGGTTCCCGGCCGGAAGTCGTTCGACGCCCCGGTAGCAGGTCTCCCGGATGTCAAGCGCCGATCTCGCGAGAAGGCTGGCGATGACGTGACGATCTACCTGTGCCCGGCCATCGGAGGAAGCCACGAGAGAGGGGCTGTTCGAGAGTTGCAGCGAGCCGCCTCGGTGGCGGAAGAAGAGCGGGTAGGCTCCGGCGCGGTCGCGTACCGCGAAAAGCAGCCTGCGGCGGGCGTCGAAGTAGGCGAGGACGTAGCTGCCTTTCAGCCGCTCCGCCGCTCCTCTCCCCCAGCGCTCGAACGCTCGCCGCACGAGTTCCGCATCGTCCGCCTCGGGCGCCGGCGAGAGCGCCGAAGCCAACTCGACGCGATTGAACAGCAGCCCCTCGAAGAGGGCGACCGTTCCCTGACCTATGCTCGCACGAGGCCAGCGTCCCGGCTCCTGGACGGTGAGGCGGAGGCTGGACAGGCCGTCGCGGTAGAGTTCCTGTCCCTCCTCCCGGTCGGGCGTGGACAGCGTCAGGAGCCAACGGCCCGCGACTGCTACCGCTGCTGCCCTGTCCCCGACACTCGCCCGCAGCGCTCCGGCCGGCATGTCGAGCCTCAGGCCTCGGTGAGTAGCAGCTTCTCGTGCGTGAGCGACTCCAGTACGGCGGGAATCTCCCGACGTACGACGACCGGGTCGACGGCGAACGCCTCGGCCAGTCGTGCCTCCACCTGATCCTCGTCGAGGCCAGAGCCGAGCAGCTCGAAAAGAGCGGCGGCGGTCTCGTTCAGTTCGATGATCCGGTCGGTCTCCAGGTTCACCAGGACCATGGAGTCTCCCAGCCGCTGCACGACGACTTGCGGATTAGTCTTCCAACGCATCTCGTCCTCCTCCTTCGCTGGCCGCCCGTTGCCGTAGGCAACCCTGGGCGCTCATGCCGGCATCCTCAACCTTCGAGCGTCATCGTCCTCGTGAAGTTCTTGGAGTTGGTGCCGCCGATGACGACGCGTTCGCCACACACCAGCCAGGCGTGCCCCTCGACCGCCGTCTCGCCGCCACCGATGAATCCGATCTCGACCCGCGAGTCCTGGCCCTGACGACGCAGCAACCGCTGCAAGGCGAGCGCCTGGGTCAGGCAGGTGGCGCCGGGAACCAGCCGCGAAGCGCGGGCTACAGCCCTGCTCCAACCGTCGACCAGGTGCGGCGCGAGCCTCCCGCTTCCGGGCGGTCGCTCCACGATCCGCGCATGGGCGCGCGCAAGCGTCGTCACCGTGAGTGCCCAGCGAACCGACAGCACGACGGGCAGGGCCAGCAGCACCATCCTCCACTCACCCGCCGTGAGGCGGCGCGCTCCGGCCAGCGAACCGAGGCGGCGCGGGTCGAGCGAGAGGCGAGCTCGCCGGCGTCTTGGCTGAGCTGCAACACCTGTCCGGTTCATCCGTCTACCCTCCAGCGGTCGGCTTGCGAGTAGCGACAGTTCTCCGTCGGATGAGAGAAATGTAGTCCTTCTTCCATTCTCCGTGCCGGCAACCGTCACAACGACATGTCGAATGAGTTCGTCCGGCACCGGGCGTGGGTGGCCTGGCGCCGGACGAAGCGTGAGAACTCGCTTCTACTTGCCTTCGATGCCGGATGGCTTGCGAGGCTCGCCCGGGTCGCCGCCGACGAGGCTGAGTTTGCCACCGCCGCGAAGTACGACATCGCGAACCTGACCCACGAACTGCACTTGCATGGGCTTCCAGGTCTTGCTCATAGCTTCACCCCCTTACCTCGACTGGTTTCTAGACACGTGGGCGCACCCACGACTCTAGGCTCATCAGGCGCCAGACGTCGTCGACGTGGCGCTCGTCCCGCTCGGTCAGCACACTGCTCACGAACTCCTGCACGGACCGTGGTTCGACGAGGCCCAGGTCGGCCAGAGCCGAGGCACCTTCGAGCGCCTGCCAGGCAGGGCCGCCCTCGTCGAGCAGGAGGGAGCAGAAGAAATCGCGCGACACGAGCTTCTTCTGGCGATCGAAACCGAGTCCCGGGAAGCGTTTGGCGACCTCGCCGCGCACCAACCCCTTGGTTCGCCCCCCGCTGTTCAGCAGGTGTGGCGGAACCCGGTTGAGGAACTCGACGAGGTCGGCGTCCCAGTAGATGTCGAACTGCAGCACGTCCATCTCCCGCCCCGCGCTGTAGACCTCTTCGGCGTCCACGGCGAGCAGGGGATGGTCGAGGGAGCTGTTGCGGTCGCTGAAGTAGAAGCCGCCGGGGCCAACTTCCGAGGGGATCGCCGCCCTCTGCCAGAAGCGGTTCTCGATCCGCCGGGCCAGCGTGCGGGCCACGGCCGGATCGGGCGCGAGCCAGCCCGGAAGGCGTGACAGGCGAGCATCCAGAGAGCTCCTCAGACGAGCGGTCCGCACGCCCGGCACGTGCCGGCGCACTAGTCGCTCCTTCTCGTAGCGCAACAGCTTGCCGAGCCCGTTCCGCCACAGGACGTTGCGAAGTAGTGGCGCTGTCGGAAGGTGCAGCGACCGCCGCACCGCCGAGACATAGGAGAACAGGTGAGGCAGGTCGAATGACCGGATGTAGTCGGCGGCGATTACGGGCGAGACGGTCAACCACTCGTCGCCGCCCCCGCCGGTGAGGATCACCCGCCGCCCTTCCGCCTTCGCATCGCACGCGAGAGTTCGGTATGCAGGGTGCCAGACGTTCTGCAGTGGTGCCGCGGCGGTTGCAGAAGTCCTCAGAGCAGCGGAAACCAGACCGTTCGGTCCTACCGCCTCGTGCAGCGGGATGAAGCGTTGATCGAGGCCCAGCATCTCGGCAACCCCCCGCTGAGTCGTTTCCTCGCTCACCGTGCCCGGGAACAGGAGCGAGAGCGCCAGCGGGGACGGCTGCCCGAGCAACCCGGCTCGCTGAGCAGCCGCGCCCGCTACCGACACCGAATCGAGTCCACCGCTTAGGAAGATGGCCGCCGGTCCGATATCGAGCGCCCGGGCGACGGCTTGGTCCAGCAGTTCCCCGAACCGGTAGAGCTCCTCCTCGTCCACCCACTCCGCGCCCTCCCCCACGGCCGGCAGGTCCCAGTACCGCTCCGTTCGCGGCTGCCTGAACCCGTCGCCGGTGAGGTAGTGCCCCGGTGGGACTCGCTTCACCCCCCTGTAGAAGGTCTCCTCGAGCTCGGGATGTTGCCGCGCCAGCAACCCGGCGAGCACGCCCCTGTCCACATCCAGGCCGGGGCCTGGCGCGGCGGCGAACGCATCGATCACCGGTGAGAGGAAGAGCGCGCCAGCGTGGCGGCAGTAGAAGAGAGGGTAGATGCCCAACCTGTCACGGGCGGCTACCAGCCTCGCGCGCCGAGAGTCCCAGAGGCAGAAGGAGTAGACCCCCTTCAGGTGGGCTGCCAGCCCTTCCCCCCAGCGCTCGTACGCTCGCACCACCAGCTCGGCGTCGCTGGGGGCCAGCGAAGGCGCCAGTCCGAGTCGCTCCGCGAGTTCCGATCGTTCGAAGAGATGGCCCTCGAAGACGACGGCCTTCTCCCGGCAGAGGAGCGTGCTCGGCGCCCGGCCCTCTTCGCGCAGGGTCACCAGGAAACGTCCATCGCCCGAGGCGACCAGCGGCCGGGAGACGACGCCATCGTGTCGAGATCGATCTCCTACCCGTACCAGCCAGGCGGCGGCATGCATCTCGCGTGCCGGCAGCCTGTCACGGCTCCCGGTCGGTGACAGGGTGTCCGCCATGGCAGACCCGGTCATCTCTTGCCCGCGGGCTATCGCTGTCGACGATTGGCCACTCCCACGCATGCCAGTCCTCCTTCCGATGCGTTACCAGACGCGACTAGCTCGGCGAGTTGGGCCGTCGAACGACCGGTTCGGCCAGAGCTGGTCCTCGTTCTTTCGGTCTTAGAGAGGAATGTAGACGGGATCGCAATCTTCTCGGGTGCGTGCGTCACAACACCCGGTCGATCCCGATGTGACGGCCAACTGTCCGCCGGCGGAAGGTGCACCTATACTGCCGACACCTACAGCCCGGACCGTGGGCGCAAGAGCGTCAGGCGTATATGGCCACGCACGGCGTCTTCCGCTTCAGCCCATCGATGGAGAACGAACGACGTGAACAGCGTAGTGCCACCAGATTCCCTCGGGGAGGAGCGCAGCGAGCAGCAGACGAACGTCTGGCGCTTCCTGCTGACAGTGAACCGACTGCTGTCGTGGCGGTTCGCGGCTCTCGTTCTCCTCACCCTCGTCATCGGTTCGATCTCCGGCCTCTCACTGGTGTTGCTCATGCCCATGCTGCAGGTGGTGGGCCTCGAGGTAACGGGTGGGGCGGGCGAACGGCTGGTGGAGTCGGTGTTCCAGGCTCTGAGCGCGTTCGGTCTGCGCCCCACCCTGCTGGCCGTACTCTGCCTCAACGCGGCCGCCGTCATCCTCACCGCGATCCTCACCCGCTACCAGGCCGTATTCTCGGCGCGCACGAACCAGGCGGTCGTCAGGCGGCTGCGGCAGCGGCTCTACGCCAGCATCTGCCGAGCCGAGTGGCTCTTCATAGCTCGCCAGCGTCCCGGCCGCCTGACTCACGTGCTGCTCGGAGAACTTGACAGGGTGGGAGCGGCGGTCGCCTCGCTGGTGACCCTGCTCGTCGGGTGCGGCCGAGTGCTCGCGTACGGCGTCGTCGCATTCGTCCTCTCGCCTGCGATGACCGTGCTCACTCTGGCCTGCGGCCTGCTGCTGGCGCTGCTGCTCCTGCGCCAGACGCAGCTGGGCCGACGGGCGGGAGCTGCCGTCTCGAACGCCTACGGCGACCTCTACTCGGCCACCGGGGAACACCTGGCGGGGCTGAAGTTCACGAAGAGCCACGCGCTCGAGGAGGCGCAGACACGCGCCTTCAACGCGATAGCGGATTGGGTCGCCCGGACCCACGTCGAGGTGGTGCGGAACCAGGCAGAGGTGGGCTTCTTCCTCCAGGCAGGAACCGTGATAGCTCTCAGCGTGATCATCTATTTCGCGTTCGAGGTATTGGCTCTTCCCCTCGCGACCGTTCTCCTGCTCATCTACCTCTTCTCGCGGCTGCTGCCGATGGTGGCTTCGGTCCAACGTAGCTACCAGGCACTCATCGGCCAGCTGCCGGCCTTCGCACACGTGCAGGAGACACTCGCCCGAAGCGAGGCGGCGGCGGAAGCGCCGGTGGACGAACCGGCAGCGCTGGGCCTGGCTAGGCAGATCGAGCTGCGCGACGTGGAGTTCAGATATCGAGGGGGACAGGACAGGGCGGCGCTCGACCGCATTCGGCTGCTGATCCCGGCCGGACGCACCACCGCACTAGTCGGGCCGTCCGGCTCCGGCAAGAGTACGATCGCCGACCTGGTTACCGGCCTCCTCGCACCTGATTCCGGCGAGGTGCTCGTCGACGGCGTTCCACTGACAGGCGACCGACGGCTCGCCTGGCGCGCATCGATCGCCTACGTCTCCCAGGAGGTGTTCCTCTTCAACGACACGATCGAGGCGAATCTGCGCCTGGCGCGGCCGGGTGCCAGCGAAGCCGAGATATGGGAAGCGCTGGAGGCAGCGTCTGCGGGCTTCGTGCGATCGCTGCCACAGGGGCTCGCGACGAACGTGGGCGACCGAGGCTCACATCTTTCGGGCGGAGAGCGTCAGCGGCTGGTGCTGGCCAGGGCCTTACTGCGAAGACCGCAGGTGCTCGTCCTCGACGAAGCCACCAGTTCACTGGACGCGCAGAACGAGGAGCGGGTCCGGGAGGCGATCGAGCGGCTCGGCGGCAGCATGACGATCCTCGTGATCGCTCACCGGCTCGCCTCCATCCGCATGGCCGACGCCATCCACGTGGTTTCGGAGGGGCGGATCGTAGAGACCGGAAGCTGGCGTGAGCTCATGGGGAACGAGGAGGGTCTGTTCCGCGCCCTTGCGTTGGCCCAGGGACTGACTGGCGCGCAGGATCGCGACGCGGATACCGTGCTGGTCGGCTAGACCTCCAGAGTGCTGGGCGGTCGACGCTTCCGGCCGGTGAGCTTGACCCGGAGCGTCGGGCCGGTCAGCTTGACCCGGAGCGTCCGGGGGATCAGCTTGATCGGGATCTTCCGGCCGGTCCCCCATGTTGGCCGCCTCCGGCGGTCGCCCCGACTGCCGGAATCTGTTCCGTTGCGATGCGGTCGGCTGCGTCGCCGACACCCGATGGATCAACCGAGTTGGCGCTTGCCGCCCCGCTCCTGTTGCGGTCGAACTGAGCGGACCCGAGCCGCCAGGAGGGTGCCGGAGACGTTGAGGGGAACGCCTGACAGGAGCAGCACAGGCCGCTCATACCCGGGGGTGCCCTTCCACTCGAGGGAGGCCGGGTAGTTGCGCTCGTGCAGCGCTCGCAATAGCGCCAGTGCTTCCAGATCGCGAGCAGCAGTGTCCACCCGCCGCTGTGGCCAGAAGCCCGGACCGCCTACGACTCTGAGAGCCCGGTGCACCGCCCGTCGCAGCCGCTTCCACTCCTCTGACCCCAGCTCTCTGCCGGTGACCGACGGCGTCTTCGATTCGAGCCACGCTCCCCGCACCGCGCCGCGGCGTCTCACGGTTGCCAGCGTCCGCAGCGCCCCCGGCAGTCCCCTGATAACGTCGAGCAGTTCCACGGGCAGCTCGCCGGCGGCGATCAGACCCCGCTCGAGATAGCGGTTACCCCGCTCACACGCAATCAGCAGGTTCCAGCGCTGCAGCTCGAGCCGGGTCGGCTTGCTGAGCACGCACCGCCGACGGAACGGATCGCACCGTTCGAGGAAGAGTTCGAAGGTGCGAGAACAGCCCAGCTCCTGGGCCCGCTGTCTCAACCCCGCCAAGGTAATCTCGTACTTCGCCACGAGGAAGCGGAAGTCGAGGTAGTCGTGGGACCTCAGCTCGAAATCCTCCGGCGACCAGCAGCGGTTGAGGACGAGGCCCACCAGCACCGCGTCGACGGGCTGTGGCAGCTTGAGCGAAATCCCCTCCCAGTCGACCACCTGCGCGTCCTCCCAGACCATCCGCGTGATCCGTTCCTGCCTTGCGTACCGTCCGATCTGGTTGTGGTTGTTATGAACCAGGCGCCGGTGTACGTCGAGTTGGATGCCGAGCTGAGGGTCGAGCAGCTGGATCACCTCATGTCCCCGGTAACGGGCACCCCGCCGAGCGTGAGCCGTAGACCGACGTTGAGCGTGCCACACCTCGTGCCAGCCGACCGACCCGGCTACCTCGGCCGCTTCGAGCGCGTCGCGTTGTTCGATCAGGAGGTCGACGTCGCTGTACTGTCTTCCACCGGGAGTCGGATAGACGAACTCCGCGAGCTGGAACCCCTTGAACAGCAACGCCTCGATCCCGGCTTCCCGCCAGGCACCCAGAAGTTGCCGCAGCCTCGCCTTGACTGCTGCATGCCTGGCGCTGGCGGTCAGGAGCGCCCGTCGAAGCTGCTCTCCTGCTTGAACGGTCGAGGCGTAGGCCGCCAGTCCGGTCGCCTCGAGAGTGGTACTCGGGGGAAGCTCGCCGGGTTCGTGGCGCCCGGTGAGGAACGATTCCACGGCCCGAAGGGCGGCCTCGTTACTCGCGAAGTGTTGCATGGAACCCATTCTGGTGGCTGTCACCGCCCCCGTGAGCACAGGCGTCACGCTCCGAGCGACTCCGAACGACCCCGGCAGGTCGAGCGGCGGCGATATGCTTTCTTCGATGGTCGTGGTTCGCACAACCTCTGGTAGGAACTCGTGACACCCTCGGTACCCATCGCGTTGGCGGCGGGCGTACTCTCCTTCCTCTCCCCTTGCGTTCTGCCGCTGGTCCCGTCCTACCTGGCCTATCTGGGGGGCGATACGGGCAGGCAGGGACCCGTGTTCCGCAACAGTCTCCTCTTCGTGCTGGGCTTCTCGCTGGTGTTCATCATGCTCGGCGCCTCGGCGAGCCTGCTCGGCGCGCTGGTGCTCGAGAACCGCTCCTGGCTCATGCGCCTCGGCGGTCTGCTGGTGATCATCTTCGGGCTCATGCTTTTCGGCCTCTTACGCATACCGTTCCTCTATCGGACGGCCCGCCCGGGCTTCCCGAAGAACGGTAGTACGCCGGTCGGAGCGCTCCTCATGGGCATGGCGTTCGCCATCGGTTGGACACCATGCATCGGGCCCGTCCTCGGCGGCATCCTCACGCTCGCCGGCGCATCCGGAACCTTAGCGACCGGCGCCGGGCTGCTGGCCGTCTACGCCGCGGGCCTCGCGATACCGTTCCTGCTGGCGTCACTGGGGATGGGCGCCTTCAGTCGGTTCGCCGGCCGCTTCCGCCGGTTCATGCCATGGGTGGAGCGGGTGTCCGGCGGGATCCTCGTGATCGCCGGCCTGCTTATGATCACCGGCTTCTACACCCGCATCAACACCTACCTGATCCGGCTCACCCCGCAGTGGCTACTCGAGCGGCTCTGATCAGCTCGAGGAGCGCTCCCAGCGCGCCTGGGCCGCGGAAGCAGTTCCCCGAACAGGCGTCGGAACTTCCGCAAGAACGAACAACGGCCGGTGATAAGCTTTGACCGTGCTCGACCTGCGCGACTCCCCCCTCGGCGTTTTCGATTCGGGCGTGGGCGGACTCACCGTACTGAGGGAGCTGCAACGCTCGCTTCCGCACGAGGATTTCCTCTATCTGGGCGACACCGCCCGCGTCCCCTACGGGAGCAAGCCGGCCGAGATGGTCCGGGAGTTCGCCCGGGAGATCTCCTGGGCCCTCATCGACCGCGACGTCAAAGGAATAGTCATCGCCTGCAACACGGCTTCGGCCACGAGTCTTCCCGAACTCGCCGACCACCTGCCCGTTCCGGTGTGGGGCGTCATCGAGCCCGGGGTGCGAGCGGCCGCGGCGAGCGGCGGAACGGGCCGGATCGGCATCCTCGGCACGGTTTCCACCATCCGCTCCCGGGCGTACCAGTCCCGGCTCGAGGCTCTCGGCCTCGAAACCTGGGCTCGCGCCTGCCCGCTCTTCGTTCCTATCGTAGAGGAGGGCGTGTCTGATACGGAGATCGCCGAGCTGGTCGCCCGCCACTACCTAGGTGACCGTCCTCCCCTTGGGGCCGTGATCCTCGGCTGCACCCACTACCCGGTGCTCAAGGGCACGCTGCAGACGGTCCTCGGCGCGAGAGTCGAACTCGTTGACTCGGCCGAGTCAACAGCCGCGACAGTAGCGGGCGACCTGGAGAAGATGGGGCTGACCTCGCCACGCGAGCGGGAGGGCCGCATCCACCACCTCGTCACCGGCGACCTCGACAGCTACCTGCACACCGCTCGGGTTCTCGGCGGTCCGGAGGGCACCGCCGAAAGGTTGGCGCTGCCGTTGGGGCCTCGCGACGCCGCACTCTCGAGCACGATCGGCTGAACGTGCGCGAAGGGCGGGGAGTCAACGAACTGCGCGAGGTGAAGGTCACGCCTGGATTCAACCGGTACGCGGAAGGCTCGGCTCTCATCGAGTGGGGTCATACGAAGGTACTTGCCACGGTGACCGTCGACCCCCGGCTGCCGCCCCACCTCAGGGGCAAGGGGAACCGCAGCGGCGGCTGGCTGACCGCCGAGTACGCCCTCCTGCCGCGCAGCACTGAGGAGCGTTCGCCCCGCGAACGCCTCTACACCGGGGGGCGGAGCCAGGAGATCCAACGTCTCATCGGGCGGGCACTGCGAACCGTCGTCGACCTGAGCCTATTCCCGAACAAGACGCTGATAGTCGATGTCGACGTCTTGCAGGCCGACGGCGGCACTCGTTGCGCCGGCATCGTCGCCGGCTACGCGGCGCTGCACCAGGCCGCCAACCGGATGATCTTCCGCGGTGAGCTCGACGAGTGGCCGCTCCTCTTCGAGCTCGGCGCAGTGAGTGTCGGGATCATCAACGACCGCGAATACCTCGACCTGGAGTACAGCGAGGACGTCGCCGCCCAGGTGGACCTGAACGTCGTTGCCACCGGAGACGGCCAGGTCGTCGAGGTGCAGGGAGGCGGAGAGCAGCGCCCCCTGGCCGCCGAACGTTACGTATCGCTGGTGGCGATGGGCGTGAGCGCGGTCGAGAAGCTGGTCAGCAAGGTTCGGACCCAGCTGGACGAGGACAAGAAGTGAAGCTGGTTCTCGCCACTCGCAACAGGGGGAAGATCGAAGAGTTCCGCAGGGCGCTGGAGCCTCTTGGCGTCGAACTCCGATCGGCCCTCGACACCGACTTGGGGCCGGCGCCCGAGGAGTCGGGATCGAGCTACGAGGAGAACGCCCTGATCAAGGCGGCCCACGCGACTCACGTGACGGGCCTGGTAGCGTTGGCAGACGACTCCGGGCTCGAGGTGGATGCGCTGGGCGGCGGTCCGGGGATCTATTCGGCCCGCTTCGGAGGCAGGCTCAGCGAAGGAGAGAGGATCGCCCACCTCTTGCAGAAGATGAAGAACGTGCCGGAAGGGGAGCGAAGCGCGAAGTTCCGATGCGTGCTTGTCCTGGCCGGCCCCAACGGGCGGGTGAGGTCGTTCGAAGGCAGCTGTGAGGGTCGGATCCTGCCTGGCCCCCGCGGCGAGCGCGGCCACGGTTACGATCCCGTCTTCTGGAGCCCCGACCTGGGCAAGACCTTCGCGGAAGCGACCACCGAAGAGAAGGAAGCGGTCAGTCACCGCGGTCAGGCAGTCGCCAGCCTGCTCGAGTGGGCGAAGGACGGCCTCGCCGGGTTCGTGGACGAAGAGCGGGCGGCCGACTGAGCGGAACCGGGCGAGCTCAGCGGAACCGGTGCCCCCACCCCGCGACTGGGGCCAGAAAACACTCATCGATGGGTTCGACAATGAGCCCGATGAACATCTCTACCGCGCTCCGTTGAGCGCGGTTGTGGCGACCCCGCGTAGGGTCGCAGAGGGAGGACTCGATGAACTCTTCCAAACCTATCGTCGCGCTGATGCTGGCACTCGCCATCTCTCCCGCGCTGGCTCAGGACGAGCCCTCGAGAGCGCGTCAGGACGGCGCCGCCGCCGTCGTTTCCCAGGAGTGGCAGGGGCTGCCCGAAGCGGCTCAGCAGGCGCTCGAGGAGGGCAACGAGGCCATGGCCGAGGCGTTGGCGACCTACGACGCCCAGTACCCCGACAGGCGCCTCTGGCAGGAGGCCTTCCACCACGGCCGCAGGGCGATGAGCCTGGCTCCCGAACATCCCGCGCCGCTCCGCTTCCTCGCCGAAGCGTATAGCCGAGCCAACTGGTACGGACCGGCCTGGGATGCCTGGCTCGAGTACCTGGAGCGAGGCAACCTGCTGGATGCCGAGGCCACCCCCCTCTTCAGCAACGTCGGCGCCCAGTTGGGCTACACCTACTACCAGCAGGGTGAACTGGAGGAGGCCGCCGAGGTCTACACGCAGATCATCGAGGTCATCCCGTTCGACCTGCAGGCCCACGCCTGGATGGGTCGGATCATGGTCGAGACCGGTAGGCCGGAACAGGCGATCAGCTACTGGCAGACGGTTGTCGACCGCAACCCGAGCGACGAACGCGCCCAGTACTTCCTCGAATTGGCGCGCGAGCAGGCCCGTTGGGGCACGAGGGCCGTGAACGCCTTCCGGGAAGGCGTCGCTCTGTACGAGGAGGGGAACCTGGACCAGGCCCGCGAGCGGTTCGCTCGAGCCTCCTCGATCAACCCCGAGTACGCCGAAGCCTGGGCCTGGCTCGGCCGGGTAGCGTTCGAGAACGAGAACTACCTCGATGCGCGTACCTACTATCGGCGAGCGAGCAGCCTGAGGCCCGAGAACGAGACGTACGCCTACTTCCTGGAGGAGAGCGACCGCCGCGTCGAGGCCACCGCCCAGACTCCCGATGGCGCGAGCGAGATCGAGCAGAACGCGGGCGGTGGGGCGGGAGGTACGCCGGCGCAGGATGGGCCGGATACGGACCCTGCCCGACCGAATCCGCTCGACGAGGAGCCGCCGGCACCCGACGAGCAACCTTAAGTTTCGTTAAGATTGCTCATTCTCCTCATCTGTGTCGAATGTGCACTTCACCGCCTTTGAGAACCTCTTCCGAAGGGGACTCGAAACCCCGCCTCCCGTGGCCTGTGGGCCTCTGCGAAGCCCGAAATCGCGTGAGAGGACGGTTAGAAGCTGGTGAGTTGCCACGCGCGCCTATGGTCATGAGACGCATGGTTCTGGTTCGGAAGGCCCATTAGCCTGATGCGGTAGGCACTTGGGGCTGCTGCCCTATTCCAAAGGGGGGATCGAACGAATGAAACAGAAACTGATGATGCTGTTGGCCGTACTGCTCACCGGAGGCATCCTAGTGGCATGCGGTCCTGGCGACGGCACCGATGAAGTCGGTGGCGGCGGCGGCGTTGTAGACGAGCCGCTCGAGGGTGTCGAAGGCGACGCCATCGACGGCGGAGACGCCGCCCTGGGCGGTGACGTGGCCGTGGGCGACGACGAGGCCGCTCTGGAAGAACCGGCAGCTGAAGAGGATGCAGCGTTCGGCGCCGAGGGTGCCGCCGCTGACGGCGAGGAGATCCAGCTCGACGTAGAGGAAGAGGCCGAAATCCCGGTCGAAGGCGCTGCCGAAGAGCCGGCCGCGGCTGAAGAGCCTGCCGCCGAAGAGCCTGCCGCCGAGGAGCCTGCCGCCGAACAACCGGCCGATGAACCGGCCGCCGCAGAGCAGCCCGCCGAAGGTGAAGAAGTGGCCGGTGGCGGGGCGGCTCCCGCTCAGGGAGAGCCCGTGGTCATCACCTTCACCCAGGCTGCTGAAGGTGTCGCGGTCGAGAACATCGAAGGTGCCGAGGACGCTCAGCAGATCGCCGAGACGGGTCAGCCGAATCCCGACCTGACGCTCAGCACCGGGCAGCGCTACGAGTTCTCGTACGACGGCGAAGGCGACCTGGTCTTCTTCGATGCCAACGACGAGGTGCTCCTGTCGACCGCCGGCGCCGACTCGCAGTTCGCCCAGGACAGCGAGGTCCAGGCCGAAGCGAGCGACGGCCAGCTGAGCTTCACTCTTACCGAGCAGCTGGCCCAGGAGATCGATCACTACGCCGTGGGCCCGAACCAGCAGGGCGGCCAGGTGAACGTCAACTGACCGACCGGACAGGTCGAAACGGATCGGGGGCGCCTGCGGGCGCCCCCTTCCTTCGGTCTCGGAATCAGTTCAGATCTGTATGTGCACCCGGGCGCCGTCTCCCAGCAGGTGGACCGCGTCCGAGAACCTAACCACCCTCGTGTGGTAACCCATCGACACGGTGTGGGTCCGCGCCCCGTTCTTGAAGAACTTGACGCCGCGCAGCAGGTCGCCATCGGTGATACCGGTCGCGCTGAACACGATGTGCTCACCCGGTGCCAGGTCGAGGGTGTTGTAAACCCGCTCGGTACTTGCCCCCATCGCTTCCAGCCGCTCACGCTCCGCGTCGTTGCGAGGCTTGAAGCGCGCCTGGATCTCTCCCCCGAGGCACTTCAGGGCGGCGGCGGCAAGCACCCCCTCGGGGGCGCCCCCGGTACCCATCACGGCATGCACGTTGGTCCCGCGTACCGCCGCCGACAGAGCCGCGATGACGTCGCCGTCGCCGATCAGCTTCACCCTCACGCCGGTAGCCCTGACCTCCTTGATCAGCTCCTCGTGACGAGGTCGATCGAGGATCACTACCGTCAGATCCTCGATGGTGCGGTCGAGGCTCATCGCGACCGCCCGCAGGTTGGCGGCCGCCGGCCAGGTGAGGTCGACCTTGCCCGCCGCCGGCGGACCGACGATGAGCTTCTCCATGTAGGTATCGGGTGCCTGGAACAGGCCGCCCTTCTCGGCAAGGGCGATCACGGCCACGGCGTTGTTCACCATCCGAGCGGTGATGCTGGTCCCCTCGACCGGGTCGACCGCGATGTCGACCGGCCAGCGCCCCTCGCCCGCCCGGCCGACCCGCTCGCCGATGAAGAGCATGGGAGCCTCGTCGCGCTCCCCCTCGCCGATTACTATCTCACCATCGATCTCGAGTTCGTTCAGGAGCCGTCGCATCGCGTCGGTCCCGGCCTGGTCGACCAGGTCGGAGTCACCCTTGCCGGCGGCGCGGCTCGCTGCTATGGCCGCCTGCTCTGTGACCCGGACCGTGTCGAGCACCAGGGCGCGCTCCATGTCGCCCGTCGGAAAGCCCGTCTTGGCTCTGCCCGTCTTACCGTTGGGCTGTGCCTCGTCCCGCTGGCCCTGCCCGCTTTCTCCCCGCTTCAGTTGGCTCTTCGGCATGATTCCGCATTCTCACACAATGCGGCCGAACGAGCAGTGTTGTACGGCCAGACCCGTTACGCCGGCGGGAGTCGGCCTCTCGCCTCGCGCTGGCGCGATTCGAGCAGAGCAGCGACCGTAGCGAGGCTCTGCCCGCTCTCATGGAGCAGCACCGCCAGGTGGAAGAGGAGGTCGGCTGCCTCTTCGGTCAACCTGTCCTCGCTTCGCTCCAGCGCCGCCACGATCGTCTCCCCCGCCTCCTCCACGACTTTCTGGGAGATGTAGCCGAGTCCGCGGCGGTGAAGTGCGGCAACGTAGGATCCGTCGGGCAGCTCACGCAGACGCGCCTCGACAACGCTCTCCAGCAGTGCCAGAGCGCGTCCCAGGACCAGACCTCGCTCGGCCGTACTCGATTCAGCTGCTGCGGTCGGGACGAAGGCGCCTTCTTCGCCTGCGCCCTCCCGCTCATCGTCCTGTGACAACTTCTCGGCCCGGTAGAAGCAGCTCCTCTCCCCGGTATGGCAGGCGGCGCCCGTCTGCTCGACGAAGTAGATGAGAGTGTCTCCGTCGCAGTCGACAGCCACTCTGCTCACCTGCTGTACATGGCCACTGCTGTCGCCCTTGCGCCACAAGTGATCTCTGGAACGACTGAAGTAGTGGGCGCGGCGGGTCGCGATGGTGAGTTCGACCGCCTGCCTGTTGGCGTAGGCGAGCATCAGCACCTGGCCCGACGATTCATCCTGAGCGACGACCGGTACCAGCCCGTCCTCGCCGAACTCGACCCGTACGCCGGCGACCCTCGTCTCGTCCTGCGCCATATCCGACACCTCGCTCACGCTGCCGCCAGCGCCGCCCGCAGATCGGCGACGATGTCCTCGGGATGCTCGAGCCCCACGGAGAGCCGCAGAAGGTCGCGGGGCGTGCGGCTCTCCGGTCCCTCCACTGACGCCCGGTGCTCGATCAGGCTCTCTACCCCCCCGAGCGACGTAGCCCTGGTGATGAGTCGGACGGAAGCGGCTACCGCCATGGCGACCTCCTCTCCCCCTTCTACCTGGAACGAGAGCATCGCGCCGCTGCCACGCATCTGCCTCCTCGCCGTTTCGTATCCCGGATGGCCCGGCAGACCCGGATAGTGCACTCTCGTCACCCTTTCGTGCTCGGCGAGGAAGGCCGCGACCGCTCCCGCGTTCTGCTCATGCCCCCGTAGCCGGTACGGGAGGGTCTTCATCCCTCGCAGCGTGAGCCAGCAATCGAACGGAGACGGCACCGCGCCCTCGCTCTGCTGGAGCGACCTGATAGCGTCCAACTCTTCGCCCGGCTCGCGGAGGACCAGCGCCCCGCCGAGGACGTCGGAGTGTCCGGCGATGTACTTGGTCGTGGCCAGCAGGAGCAGGTCCGCACCGAGTTCGAACGCTCGCAGCGAACGTGCCGGCATCCAGGTGGAGTCGCAAACGACCTTGGCGCCGGCCGCATGAGCGAGCCCGGAGACGGCCTCGACGTCGGTGATCTTCAGCATCGGGTTCGAGGGAGTTTCGATCCACACCGCACCCGCTCCCTCCGCAAGGGCCGCCTCGACGGCCGCTAGGCTCGTCATGTCCACCTGGACCGGTTGGATGCCCCAGGGCGACAGGTGCTGCAGCAGCAGCTTCCTGATGCCGTGGTACATATCGTCCGGCACCAGCAGCCGATCGCCCGGCTTCAAGAGCGCCCTCAACGCTACCGATGCGGCCGCGGAGCCGGATGCGAAAGTTACCGCGGCGGCGCCTCCTTCGACGGCCGCCAGGGTCCGCTCGAGCGCCTCACGGTTCGGATTCCCGGAGCGAGTGTAGACGTAGCCGTGGGGGTAGCTGCCGTCCGCGGACCGTTCGAAGGTCGTGGCGAGGTGGATCGGCGCAATCACGGCGCCGGTAGCCGGGTCCGGTCCTCCGCCTGCGTGGATGGCCAGCGTCTCAAGGTGCTCGCTCAACGGCTCACTCCTCGGCCTGCCCGCTTCACGTGGGCCTCACCCTTACCCCCCCGGCGGCGAGCAACTCCTTGACCTGACCCACCGTCGTCTCCCCTCTGTGGAAGATGCCGGCGGCCAGGGCGGCGTCGACTCCGCCGGAGACGAGAACCTCCAGCATGTGCCGGGCGTTCCCCGCTCCACCCGACGCGACGACGGGCACGTCGACCGCCCGAGACACCTCCCTCATCAAGGCGAGATCGTAACCGCTCTTCATGCCGTCGGCGTCGATGCTGTTGACCACGATCTCGCCGGCGCCCATCGCTTGTCCACGCTCAGCCCAGGCGACCGGATCGAGCCCCGTGGCCTTGCGTCCACCGGCGCTCATCACCTCCCAGGCGTCGGCCTTGCGCTTGACGTCCATCGACAGCACCACCGCCTGCGAACCGTACTGCTCGGCGGCCTGGCGGATGAGCTCGGGGCTGGCTACCGCTCCGGAATTGAGCGACACCTTGTCGGCCCCGGCCAGGAAGAGTGCCCGGAAGTCGTTCAGGTCCCCTACGCCGCCGCCAACTGTGAGCGGCATGAAGCACCTCTCCGCCACCCTGGTGACGACATCGAGTATCGCCCTGCGTCCTTCCGATGTCGCCGTGATGTCGTAGAGAACGAGTTCGTCGGCACCCTGCTCGTCGTAACGCACCGCCAGAGTGACCGGATCGCCCACGTCTTCCAACTCCCCCAGTTCGGCCCGGCCGAACTGCTGGCCTCTGGTCGTGCGCCCCTTGTGGACGTCGAGGCAGGGGATGACCCGTTTCGCCAACACCAGAGGAGCATAACCCCCCTACGGCCCCTCAACGACTGAGGTGAGAGAGGAGCTCGACGTGGTGGGTGTGGGGGTAGAAGTCGAACGGTTCGACCAGGTCCAGCCGCCAACCCAGCTGACGGAGGTGCGCCACGTCGCGGGCCCAGGTGGCCGGGTCGCACGATACGTAGAGCAGACGGCGGGCTGCGGAGCGGCCGATCTCTTCCCGCAGCTGCCGGCTCAGACCCGATCTGGGCGGGTCTACTGCGATCAGGTCCGACCCCTTTTCGAATCGCGCCTCTCTCGCGTCGGCCCTCACGAAGCTGACGTTGTCGATCCCCAGGCGCCGGGCATCCTCAGCGCCTCTCTGCACGCTTCCACGATCGATCTCCACCGCCGCCACGCTCCCGAACCGTGCCGCCAGGTGGAAGGCGATGATGCCGGAACCGGCGAAGAGCTCGGTCGCCTTGTCCCCTGCGCCCGCTATCTCGGACAGACGCAGGTAGAGCCGGGACGCGGCCGAAGGATTGGGCTGCGCGAAGGAGGAGACGGTGACCGTGACGTCGAACCTGCCGTAACGTTGATCGATGCGCCTGGCGCCGGCCAGCCGCGAGCTGCCACCCCTGAAACGGCCACGGGCGTCGAAGCGAGCATGGCTTACCCCGGTCACGCCCTCCCTGACGAGTTCGTGAGCGAACTCCAGTAGGGTGCGCTGCGGAGAGGTGGCGACGAGTGCAAGCAGTACCTCGCCTTCGTCGTTGCCGCGCATAGCGACCTCCCTCACGCCCTTGGGCAAGCGCCGCGCCGACAACAACTTCCAGACGGTCTGCAGTGCCTCGTTCGCCACGGGGTCGTGGGCCAGTTCGACGACGCGGTCGCTGCCGGGGAGTCGGTAGCCGAGCCTGCCGGAAGATACGGCAGGCTGGATCGCGCTCCGGTAACTCCAGATCCGGGGCGAAGGGGTAACCTCGGAGACGGGGGGCAGCAGCTCTCGGGCCGAGAGCGCGCGTCCGAGGGCGTCCCTGACCACCTCCCGCTTCAGTTCGAGCTGTCGATGGTAGGCGATGTGGCCATAGTCGAGGCCGGGATGCCGAGGCCGCTCGACCCGGTCGGCACTGGCTTCAATGACCTCCGAGACCTCTGCCCTCAGCACACCGGAGGACTCGTACGGCTCGGCCGCAACCAGTTCACCGGGGACGCCGCCCCGAACTAGCACGACGCGACCACCCTGCAATCGGGCGATCGCAAGGCCGCCGTGCACCATCCGCTCGAGCCTCAACTGCTCCACAGGTCCACCCGCCAGGCAGTCTACCGGGACGTCGTTGCCTCGCTCCCACCCGCCCCACGGTCTCGCCCATTACGAGACGACCTCCCCATCAGTAGGGTGGCCCGCCGAGGCCCCTCCGCCAGCGGAAGAAGTCGGGGCCCCTGCTATACTCGCGGCATGAAGCGGTCGGTCCAGGAAATCGTCGAACTGTTGGTCTTCGGACTCATCGCCCTGCTGATCGGGACCGGCCTGCTCTGGCTGGCCGGCTGGATCTTCGACCTGGTGGGAGTACTCTTCAAGTTCTTCGCGGCGCTCATCTGGAGCCTGCTTCGGTTCATCGTTCCGGTAGCCATCGGAGCGGCGATCATCTACGCTCTCGTGCGGCTGATCCAGCAACAGCGTGAGAAGAGCGCGGCGAACAGGTCGGCTGCAGCCGCCAAGACCTCGACGACCCAGAGCAGCAGTTCCCCTGCGGCCCCGCGGCCGGTACCTCCGGTGACGGAGGCGCCCTCAGAGGGGGAGGGTCGGGCGACGGCGAGCGAGATATGGGCTCCGCCTCAGCCTTCGCCACCAGCATCTTCGACCGACACGCTCAGCGAGCCGCAACCGCCAGAAGATCCCGGTCCGGTGGGCGAAACGTCACCCGATGCGACTCCGCCCGAGCCAGCGCCCGAAGACGATCGGGCTCGGTACGGCACCACCTCGACCGCGGACGCCTCGCCGTTCGACGATAGGCAGGCCGACGCTTCGGCTTCGCTGGACCCAACGCCAGCCGAGGAAGGGATCACCGGTTCGGTGCCTGCGGCAGATGACGAGACCGAATTCGGATCCCCGTCCGAGGAGCGGCCGGCGGAGGGCGCAGGAGACGAGCGGGACGAGGACCGGCACCACCACTGATCCGAAGGACGAGGACAACCGGAGTGGGTAAGGCGATCCTCCTGCTCCTCTGCCTGGTACTACTGAGCGTCGTCGCCGTCGAGAGCGTGGCTGCTCAGAACGGCCTGGGGCCCGGCGAGCGGGTCGACGGCCGGAGTGGACCGGCCCCCGACTCCGGCGGGAGCGGAACCGCGGCCTCCCAGCGAGACAGCGAGCCCTCTGAAACCATCCTGGCTCGCGCCGAGGCAGAGGCCCCCGTGGGAGCGGCACTCTTCGCCGCTAACTGTTCCGTCTGCCATGGCGCCACCGGCCTCGGGCTCGAGGAGGCGAAGTTGGCGTTCCCGCCCGATCACCGGGACTGCAGCCGCTGTCACAAGCGGGGCAACGCCCCGACCATGAGTCTGCGACAGATCGAGATGCGCCAACACGACCTGTTCGACGTGGGGGAACCACCGCCCCTGAGGGGTGTCGGCTCACTGGCGGCACACGCCCCGCCCGAGGCGGTGCGGACCTACATCTCTGCGGCGATGCCGCGCTACCGGCCAGGCGCCCTCAGTCAAGAAGAGTATGCGGCCGTCACCGCGTTCCTACTGGCGTTGAACGGCCGCTGAAAGCGAGACGATGCCGCTGGACCGGCAGGACCTGCTGGACCTGGACCTCAGGAACTCCTCGGGTCGAGCACGTCTCGGAAGGCGTCTCCCAACAGGTTCCAGCCGAGGACGAAGAGCACGATGATAAGGCCCGGCCAGAACGAGACGAACCAGAAGCGCAACGGTTCACCGGGCGGACCCAGGATCCACTCCCTGGCGAACGAGATCATCTGACCCCAGTCCGCGTAACCCGGGTCGGTACCGAGGCCCAGGAACGAAAGGGTGGCCGCCAACAGCACGATCGAACCGAGGTCGAGCGAGGCGATGACCAGCAGAGGACCGATCGAGTTGGGCAGGATGTGCTTCCGGACTACCCCGAAGCCTCGCCGTCCGAGCGCCTGAGCGCCCTGAACGTAATCCTGCTCTTTCACCCGGAGGATGTCCCCGCGCAACACGCGGGCGTAGTTAGGCCAGGAAACGATGGCGATCGCGATCATGATGTTGGTGATGCTCTTGCCCAACACCATGACGATCACCATCGCCAGGACGAGCGCTGGCACAGCCATGATCACGTCGGTGAAGCGCATCAGCAGGTTGTCCACCCAACCGCCGAAGTAGGCCGAGATACTACCCACGATCAGGCCCACGACGAGGGAGATGCCCACGACCAGCAGCCCGATGCGGAACGCCGTGCGGGTGCCCCAGATGAGGCCGTAGAAGATGTCGTAACCGCCACTGGTCGTGCCGAGGAGCGTCTCGCTCTCGGCACCGGTCCTGGGCACCGGCGAGAAGCCGACGCGCGGGGTGTCGTAGCAGCTCTCCGGCGAGGCGAACAGTACCCGCCAGAAGGCAGGTTCCGTCGGATCGCGGTAATCGTACTGAGTCGCTCTCGAGAGCCCGAGATCGCGCAGGCAGTTCCGGCCCAGGTCGGTGACGAGTGGACCGAATATCGCGAGCAGGACGAACGCCAGGACGATGAACAAGCCGGTCAGGGCGAGCGGATTGCGACGGAACCGCTTCATCGTCTTCGACTGCCACCAGCCGCGGAGGCCACGCTCCTGTTCGGCCGCCGCTACCGGGATCTGCCGGTCGGTGTAGGTGTCGGCCATCAGTCGTACCTTATCCGCGGATCGACGATGCCGTAGAGCAGGTCGACGAGGAGGTTCGCCAGCACCACGGCTACCGCCGTGAAGACCGCGAATCCGAGAACGGCAGCATAGTCGAGGTTGACGGCTGCTTGCGCCGCCCACTGCCCCAAGCCCGGATAGTTGAAGATGGTCTCGGTGACGACCACCCCGTTGATCAGGCCGATGAGGACGAAGCCCGAGAGAGTGATCACCGGGATCAGGGCGTTGCGGCGCGCGTGCTTGTTGTTGACCACGCGCTCCTCGAGGCCCTTCGCCCGCGCCGTTCTCACGTAGTCCTGGGAGAGTACCTCGAGCAGAGAGGAACGCATCACCCGCATGATCTGCGCGCTGGATACGGTCGCAAGGGTTATCACCGGCAACACCAGATGCATGAAGGCGTCCCAGAAGACATCGAGTCTGCCGTTGAGCAGCGCGTCTATTGTCATCATCCCGGTGTAGCGGTCGAAGCCTCCACCGCCCGCCAACTCGACGACGTACCGTGTCGACACCCGACCTGGCTCGAACCAGCCCAGACCGCCGTAGAAGATGACCAGAAGCCAGATGCCGAGCACGAAGGTGGGCAGCGACCAGCCGACGATGGAAATCACCCTCGTCAGCTGATCTACGAACCTGTCGCGGTTGAGGGCCGCCGCTGTTCCCAGCCAGATGCCCACCCCGATGATGGGCATTATCGCGAAGAGGGCCAGCTCGAGAGTGGGCGGGAACCGCGTCTGGATGGTCTCGAGGACCGGTTGGGAAGTGGTGCGGGAGTAGCCGAGGTTGCCCTGCAGCAGTTCACTGAGCCAGCGCCCGTACTGCATGTACCAGGGGTCGGTGAGACCGTACTGCTCGATGATGGCAGGTATGTTCCTGGCCTGCTGCTCGTTCTGGACGAAAGCCGCGGCACGCTGATAGGGCGTGAGGAGCTGCATCAGCAGGACGATGAACAGTGTGACTCCCAGGAACACGACGGGGAGGAAGAGGAGGCGGCGGATGACGAAGATCAGCAAGGCAGCAGCTCCAGTCCGGCCGGCCCGTTCGACCGCCGGCGGTGCCGCGAAACCGAGCGGTCCTCATCGAGCCGCGCGTCTTCTGCAACAGTTCTCATTCTTGCAAGGATACCCTGCCTCGCCCGCAGGACGAAAGGAAGGCGGGCAGGGGATGATCCCTGCCCGCCGGTTGCTTCCGGATCTGGAGGAGAGTTACTCCTTGGAGATGTCCTTCCACTTGAACTCGGCCGAGAGCATCGGGTTGAAGTAGACGCCCTGCACCGCGTCGGTAGTGAGGATGAAGGGGCTCTGCGCCGGGATGGTGATCAGCGGCGCCGTCTCGTAATGCTCGACGCCCACCTGACGGTAGAGGAACGCCCGTTCGGCCGGATCGACGATCGCTTCGGCCTGATCGATCAGCTCCTGCATCGAGGGAACGTTGATCGAGGTGCGATCCGAGTAGTAGCCGTCGTTGTCGTAGAAGGTGTTGATGAAGTTGCGGGGGTCGGCGTAGTCGGCGCACCAGCCCAGCACGAACATCGGAGCCTTCTGTTCGGCAGTGCGGGTGAGGAAGTCGGCCCACGGCAGACTGCGTACGTTCATCCTGAAGTTCGGGTTGATGAACGAGAGGTTGTCGGCGATGATCTGCAGGACGGTCTGGCGGAGGGTGTTCCCCGCGTTGTAGAGCGCGGTGAACTCGAAGCCCTGCTCCCACAGCTGCCCGTCGAACGCCTTGCGGAAGTAACCCTCGGCGGCCTCCAGGTCGAGCGTGCGGATCGGGATGTCCTCGTTGTAGCCGAGGAAGGAGGGCGGCAGACCCATGGTCAGCGCGACGCCCTCACCGTCGTAGATCTGCTCGATGTACCCCTGCTGGTCGAACAGGTGGGAGAAGGCCAGACGCACGTTGGCGTCGGCGAAGAAGTCCGACGGGATGCCGCTGCCGTCGAGCTCCCCGGAGCCTACGTCCTCGTTGTTCTCAGTGTTGATGTCGAAGTTGAAGAAGCCGGCGGTCACGCACGCAGGCGCCCAGGAGGGGTCCTCATGGACGACGACGCCGGGAGCGCCGCGAAGCTGGACCAGCGCGGCCCGCTCGTTGAGGGTGATGCGGTCGGCGTCACCCTGCTGGAGCGCGAGGATCCTGGTGGACTGCTCGTCGACGTACTCGACGACTACGTTCTTGATGTCGGGAGCGCCACCCCAGTAGTTCTCGAACGCCTGGACGACGACGGACTCACCCTGGTTCCAGGCCTGGAGCTGATAAGCGCCGGTGCCGCTCATGTTGGTGTGGAGGAACTCCTGGGTGAGATCGCGGCCGATCCACTCGGTCCAGGTCGCCTCGGTACCATCCCACGATCCGCCTTCGATGGCGAACTGACTGTCGACGACGCTGAAGGCCGTGTAGGTGATGATCGCGATGAGGGCGGGGTCGGGATGTGTGAGGTTCAGCTCGAAGACCAGCCCGTCGTCACCCTCGGGGCACTCGGCGGCCTGGTCGATCTCTTCCCACGACACCTCGGCCTGGTAGGCAGCCGGGTCTTCGCCCGTCATCTGCGTGCCGACCAGCTGGTCGCCCATCAGGTACATGACCGCACCTTCCGAGTTCGCGGTCACGAGTCCGTACTCGAACGAGTACTCGACGTCGCGGCAGGTCAGGGTGTTGCCACTGTGGAACTGCACCCCATCCCGAAGCTGGAAGGTGTACGTGGTGCCGTCCTCCGAAACCGTGTGGCTGGTGGCCAGCGCCGGCACGAACTCGTCGATCGCAGCTCCATCGTAGGTGTAGAGCGTCTCGTAGACGTTCTCGATGATGGTGCCGGAGCCGGTGTCGTAAGCACGGATCGGGTCGAGCGAAACCGGCTCGCCGTACGTCTGATAAACGAACGTGTCGGCGGGCGACTGCGCCAGGACGAGGCCCGTCAGGCAGAGCGCGAACAGTGCTGCTATCGCTTTTTTCATTGTCCTCCAAAGTCAGCGGTGACAAAGTCGAGGAAGTTGCTACTTCGAGACTGGATACATGAGATCTTCCGCGAAAGAGTTCCTTCCGAGCCTCCTTTCCTGATGGGGAAGGCCATTCCCCCTAAGGTGCAGTTGCCGTAGTTTAACAGACAGCGTCCAGGACACGCGCCGGACCCGGAATCGATTAAGGACCACGGCGGCGAGGCGCTGCGAGCCGGACGCGGGGAGCCCGATGAGCGACTGCGGTACCATTGGAACGATGCCGATGAGAACCCAGAGAACCCGTCGCCAGCGCCGCACCTGGCCGCTGGCGTGGCTGACGTTACCCCTCCTGGCCATGCTGGCCGGCTGCATGTCGCGGCCCGACTCGCTCGCGCCCATGATCGCCATCACCGAACCGAAGAGCGGGGCCACCAGCTCTACCGAGGTACTGAGGATCTACGGTTACGCCCTCGACGACGAGGGCATCGCTGCCATAAGGGTCAACGGCACCGACCTCATGCAGTTCGAGGAGAACGCCGGCGCCAGGGGCAAGTCGCTCATCCAGTTCGCGTTCCAGGGCAGGCCAGAGCGCGAAGGCGAGGCCGAGTTCCTCATCGAGGTGGAGGACACCTCCGGCCGAGTCACCGTGCTCCCTTACGTGCTCACCGTCGACACCACCCCGCCATCGCTGGAACTCGAAGCGGAAGCGTTGGGCGGCGGCCGCTACCGGGTACGCGGGGTGGCGCGCGACAATACCGAGGTGAGCTCGATCCGCCTGGGCGGGCAACCTCTCCAGTTCGCGCCGGCGCCCGAGTACAGCTTCGAGTTCTCCAACGTCGCACTCGCGGAGCCCACCATCGTGGTTGTCGACAGCGCAGGGAACCGCATCGAGCGGAGCGTCGAATAACGGTGGACATCCGCACCGCGCCAGGGGAACACGACCAGGGCTTGCGGTTGCCGGTTTCGTCGGCAGATGTGCTCGCCGGCATCGCCCCCGGCAAGGTAGTCGACCTGGAGGTGCGCTACGGAAACGGCGACCTCCACCGTACCCTCGACGCGTTGGGCATCGCCGGGCCGTTCAAGGTCCTCTCACCGTGGGAACTCGAAGACCCGCAGGGCAAGCACCTGGTGCACGCAGGCGGCTACTCGGCGCTCCCGTTCGGAGAAGCGTACGAGCCGCTCGTGGCTTTCGCCCGCGACTACTTCGAACGATGCCGCACGATGGGCTTCGCTCAGCAATCGGCTTCAGAATGGCGCGCAGCGCTCGAGGCGAACCTCGTGGCGCTGCTGGCCGCAGGGGCCCCCTCTCACGCCGACTCGCAGGTGTTCTTCTCCAACAGCGGAGCCGAGGCGGTGGAGGCTGCCCTGAAGTTCGTGCGTTCCGCCCGGCCGGGGGCGAACGTCATCATCAACTTCAGCCGGGCCTATCACGGGAAGACTTTCGGCGCGCTCAGCCTTACCCCGAACGAGGAGTACCAGGGTCCCTTCAAACCGTTCCCCGGTGACGTGAGGACTCTGCCGTTCGGCGACATCGACGCTTTCGAGGCCGCCCTGCGAGAGATAGGGCCCAGGAACGTCGCCGGCATCTTCATCGAACCGATCCAGGGAGAGGCTGGCGTCATCACTCCCCCGCCCGGCTACCTGTCAGCCGTCGGCGAGATCGCCCGGAGTTCGGACATCACCATCGTGGCAGACGAGATACAGAGCGGATTGGGGCGCACCGGACACTGGTTCGCCTCGCTCGCCGGTGGTCTCGAGCCCGACATCGTGACACTCGCCAAACCGTTGAGCGGGGGCCTCGTGCCTATCGGTGCCACCATCGCTCGTAAAGGGCTGGTGAAACGGCTGCTGGGAGGGCTCAACAGCAAGCGACACTCGAACACCTTCGGCGGCGGCAGCTTCGCGGCCGCCGTGGCGATCAGATCCCTCGAGTTGATAATCGAGGAGGGGCTTGTCGAGAAGTCCCGGGCAGACGGTGAGCTGGGGCTCGAGCGGCTACGCGGCATCCAGCAGCGCTACCCGGACTTCATCGCCGAGGTGCGGGGGGCTGGCATGCTCTTCGCCCTGGAACTGCGGAACGTGGTCAATCCGAGACTGCTCCCCGGCCAGAAGGAGCTCATCTCGGTCGCCGGAGGCGCCCTGGCGCTGCGCGCTTTCCACCAGGGCGGTATCCATGCCTGCTTCACCCTGAACGCCTCGGGAGTCGTGAGGTTCACACCCGCTCTCAACATTCCCGCCCCGCTTCTCGGCGAGATGCTCGGCCGGGTCGAACGGGTAGCCGCAGCGAACCCGCAGCCCTGGCGGATGGTGACCAAGATGCCTCCTTCGAGCATAGGCAGGCTGCTCAAGCTGATCGGTCAGACGTCCTAGCTCACTCGAGCTCCAGACGCATCAGATCCTCGACCGTCTCGCGGGACCGCACGAGCCGAAGCTCGTCCCCGTCGAAGATCGCTTCCGCCGGACGGAGGCTGGAGGCGTAGTTGGATGCCATAGCCATGCCGTAGGCTCCTGTCTCCCCCACCACCAGCAGGTCTCCCGGCTTCAGATCGACCGGCAGCGAGATCGCCGCCGCGAGGCGGTCGGCGTTCTCGCAGAGGGGGCCATCCAGGTCCGCGGTGCGGGCGTGAGTGTCGGATCCGCCATCACCCAGGCGGCGCACGGGATGGGCGGCTCCGTAGAGCGCCGGGCGCAAGAGGTCGGCCATGCCGGCGTCCACGATGACGTGCCGCACCGGACCCGCCTTCAGATGCCGGACCGATGTCAGCAGGACACCAGCGTCGGCGACCAGGTAGCGACCGGGTTCCAGCAGCAACTCGAGCCCGAGGTTCTCGGCCAGCGCGGTCGCGAACTCGGCGAACTCGGCCAGGGGGAAACCGGGTACCGCGTAGCCGCCTCCGAGATCGAGGAGGTCGGCGTCCGGGAACTCGTCACGCAGTTCGGAGCACAGGTCGCCCAGGAGCCTGTAGGCGTCGACGGAGGAGA